>CAJQNQ010000001.1 GCA_905479725.1 uncultured Paracoccaceae bacterium
TGAAAGCCAAGGCCGATCAATCGGGCGTGGCGCAGCGGCTGATCGCCCCGACCAGCGACCTGGACGCCATCGCCGCCGGCCAGCGCGACGTGCCCTGCCTGAAAGGCTGGCGCAACACGCTGTTCGGCAACGACGCATTGCGCCTGTGCGCGGGCGAGGTCGCCCTGACGGCCAGGGGCCAACAGGTCACGCTGATCGACATCGTCTGACGATCAACGCCGGATCTGGCGCCGCGTCAGCGCCGCGCCCGGCGGCTGTTTTCGCCCCCGGTCACGACGATCGACGACGTGACATCCAGCTGGGCCTGGGTCAGCGCATAAGCTGCGGTGAGGGTCCGCAGCGCCTCGGACGTGCCAGGCACGGGTTCGCGCGGGGCGGCGGCCACGAAGCGGAAGGTCAGCACGCCGTCAACCGGGCGGCCGAAATTCTCGGGGATCAGTTCCGCGTCCCACCAGCCGGCGCTGGGGGTCTGCCCCTCGGCCCGGACAATCGCCCCCGATGACGTGTTCTCGACGCTCAGCCCGCTGATCCGCGCCACCAGCGCCCGGTTGTCGATTGTATCCGATATTTGCCCCAGGGTCGGCGCCTGCGAGCGCGATTCGCCGAACCAGTTGAGCGGGTTCATCCGCGAATCCCGGATCGACCCGCAGGCCGACACCGTCACGGCAACCACCAGCAATGACACAACTGTGCGTTTCATGGGATGTCCCCTTCGTGTTCGACACTGCCCCTTGCCTAGCGCAAAGCCCGGGGCAAGAAAAGCCCGGGCCCCTTGGGCATTCGTGCTGTTGGCGGGTTGGCGCGGGGCTGGACCTTCGGCGCGCGCGGGCCTAGGTCTGATGCCAGCAGAAGCGGCAGCCAACCCCGGGGGAGACATGGCGCAGGACGAGTTTGACGAGATCGCCGAGACGTTCGATTTTCTGGACGACTGGGAAGACCGCTATCGCCATGTGATCGAACTGGGGCGCGAAATGCCGCCGCTTGACGACGCGCTGAAAGTGCCTGTCAACAAGGTGGAAGGCTGCGCCAGTCAGGTCTGGCTGTATCCACGCATCACCGGGCAGGGCGCGCAGGCGCGGTTCGATTTCGTCGGCGAATCGGATGCGATGATCGTGCGCGGGTTGATCGCCATTCTGCACGCGCTGTATTCCGGGCGCCCGGTTGGCGAAATTCCGGACATCGACGCCGCCGCCCAACTGGCGCGGCTGGGACTGGATCAGCACCTGTCTTCGCAGCGCTCGAACGGGGTGCGGGCGATGGTCGAGCGGATCCGGCTGGTGGCCGCTGCGCATCTGGGGCGGGCGGATGCCTGACCCGTTGCTGCTGGTCCAGATGGCGGGCCTGCTGGCGGTGATCGGCGCGGGTGCGGGGGTCATCGCCGGGCTGCTGGGCGTGGGCGGCGGCATCGTGCTGGTGCCGGCCTTCTTCTATGCCTTCAGCGTTCTGGGCTATGGCGGGCCGCAATTGATGCAGGTCTGCCTGGCGACGTCGTTGGCAACGATCATCGTCACCTCGATCAAGTCGGTGCGCGCGCATAACCGGCGCGGCGCGGTGGACTGGGCCATTCTGAAGGGCTGGGCGCCGTGGATTGCTGCCGGGGCGATCATCGGTGTCGTTGCGGCAAGCGGCCTGCGTTCGATCGTCCTGCAAGGTATTTTCGGGGTTCTGGGCCTGGCGGTCGGCTTGTATCTGGCCTTCGGTCGCGCCGAATGGCGGTTGGGTGCGGCCATGCCCGCCGGACCGGTGCGCATGGGCACGGGCACGGTGCTGGGCTTCCTGTCGGTGCTGATGGGGATCGGCGGGGGCTCGTTCGGGGTGCCGCTGATGTCCTTGTTCGGCGTGCCAATCCACCGCGCCGTGGCCACCGCCGCCGGGTTCGGCGTGATCATCGCCGTGCCGTCGGTGCTGGGCTTTTTGCTGATGCAACCGACCGCGCCGCCGCCCTACACACTGGGCGCGGTAAACGTGCCGGCCTTCCTGCTGGTCATCGCCATGACCATGGTCACCACGCCCTGGGGCGTCAAGCTGGCCCATGCGATGGACCCCAGGCCGCTGAAACGGATATTCGCCGTGTTCATCATGATCATGGCGCTGAACATGCTGCGCAAGGCGCTGGGTTTCTAGGCCCTGTCGGACAGCCGCGCCCCGCGCCCGCCGCGGCGCTTTTTCAGCAGACCGGCGCGTCCGGGCAATTCCGCCATCACCGCGCGCCGCGCCTCGGGGGACATGCGCGACCAGGCGGCGATCTCATCGGAAGTGCGATAGCAGCCCGCGCAGATTTTCTCGGCCGGGTGAATGACGCAGATCTTCACGCATGGACTGTCGATTTCCGTGCGCCGCCAGACGGGTTCGTCCATCGCCATTTCCTTGTCCGCACCGTTGTCCCTTGTGGGCAAGATAGCCCGCCCATGCGCCTTCGCCAGCCCGCTAGCGACGCAGCGCGGCCAGTCTGTCCAGAAATCCCTGAAGGATGAACCCCGCCGCGACATGGTCGATGACCTGGGCGCGTTTGGCGCGTGAGGTGTCGAAGGCCAGCAGGGCGCGTTCGGCGGCAACCGTGGACAGACGCTCGTCCCAGAAGCCAATCGGCAGATCGGTCAGCGTGGCCAGATTCCGGGCGAAGGCGCGGGTCGATTGGCAGCGTGGCCCCTCGGATCCGTCCATGTTCAGGGGCAGCCCCAGAACCACCGCGCCTATCCCCCGGCTCTGCGCAATCTCGATCAAGCGGCCTGCGTCCAGTGTGAATTTCTTGCGGGCCACGGTTTCCAGCGGGGTCGCCACCATGCGGCGCAGGTCTGACAAAGCAACGCCGATCGTCTTCGTGCCCAGATCCAACCCCATCAACGCCCCCTGCACGGGCAGGGCGGCGATGAAGGCGTCGGTATCCGCGCAGACCGGCACCGGGTCAGTCGGCCGAGCCAAGGCTCTGCGCGGCAGGTTCGATCACGGCCATCGCCTCGGACGAGCTGGCAAAAACCCGCCGCGCTTCTCCCAGGATGGCGCGGGCGCGGTCGTTCTGGCCCAATGTGCCCAACGCGGTTATCAGGCGCGCCCATTCTTCGGGCGAGCCGCCTTCATTGGCCAGGCGCGCGGCCAGGCCTTCGACCATGTTGCCGATCATTTGCTGGCGCTCTTGCGGCGTCATGTCGGCGGCTGCTGCCACGTCCTCCGCGCT
>CAJQNQ010000002.1 GCA_905479725.1 uncultured Paracoccaceae bacterium
CAACCCAGATCCGGTTGTGGCCGGCAAGCGCAGGGGCTGCGGTGGCGGTGATCATCAGGGCGGCGGCGGCGGCTTTAAAGGATTTGGTGACAAACATGGGTCTCTCCATTGGGGTTCTGGCGTGTGTGCCGGTTTGAAACAAAAGGCTCGTCGATGTGTCCGTTGGCGCTTGCCGGTCTGTGTGCTGTGGGCTGTGCGCTTCCGATGAGATCAATCTGCCCGCCTCGGCGACGTCAGACAAAATCAAGACGATGAATCCCGATAACCGGCACTGGGTTATCCGATAACAAGGGGGAATAGGGTCGAAGGATCGATCGTAAGCAACGGAAATAATATTAAAAAATTGCGCATAGCTGGCCGCGACGGCGCGCCGGCGGCGCGGGCAATAACACGCACCGGAAACCGCAATGACACGGTGCGCAGAACCCAAAGGGGCCGAATCCGCGCGTGTTTGGGGCAGTGTTATCCGATGTCCGCGCGGCAGTGGGCTGACGGGGCGGCAAAACGGTCGTTTCGCGCCCGTGCTCGGCTGGCGGCGCGGCAGGGTTCCAGTGCGACTCACCGGTGATTCGGTTGGTATTGTGGAAATATGGCCGGGCTATCGTCGCCTTCCTGGGCCAGCGCGCCTCAGAACCGCGCCCTGAACCACTGGCGCAGCGGCTCGAACCGGTTCATTTCGGCCGCCAGAAACGCCGGTGCCTGATCGCCATAAGCCGCCGAAAGCGGCAGCGCATCGTTCCAGACCGCCAATTCCTTGTGTCGCAGCAGGTTGCCGCGCTGGTGGTCCTTGTCATAGGGCGCGGGCACCCGCTTCAGCGATGGCGGATCAATCCGCATCCCGGCACCTGTCAGACCCTGAGTGATGGCTTTCAGCTCGGCCCCGGCCGGGCTGTCCACCAACCGGCGCCAGTGATCCAGCCTGTCCTTGTCAAAGCCGAAACAGCCCAATCCGATGACCAGCGCCTCCACCTCCAGCCCCAGCATCCACCACAGCGCCGCGCCCGGGTTGCGCCAGGCGATATGGATATGCGGGTTGTAGGGGGTCTTGTCTCTGGCGAAGCGCACATCACGGTGAATGCGAAACAGCCTGATGTCCACCGGCGCGCCGCTGCGCCGTTCCATCTGCGCGGCGAAAGCGTCGGCAAAGGCTTTGGCCGGGGCCAGATAGTGGGCCTCATAGCGCGCCCGGTTCGCGGTGAACCAGTCACGGGTGTTGTTGGCGGCCAGATCGGCCAGATAGGCATTGGTCTGCGGATCGAACATGAAGGCTCCGGCACGGCGTTGGCTTCAGGCGCAGTCTGATCGCCTGCGTCCCATCTGGCAACCACGCCTGACAGCCAGGGCCGGCGACATTCTCAGCCGTCGCCGCGTTTGAGCAGGTAGATATCCATGATCCATCCGTGGCGCTCGCGCAGTTCAGCGCGGGTCTGGATGATCCGGTCCGCGACCTCGGCCAGCGGTCCCTGGATCAGCGCCTGATGCGCCATGCCCAGGTAAGCGCCCCACCAGATATGCACCCCGTCCTGCGGCACCGCCATGAAGGCACCGCCCGCGTCCAGCATGACGGCCACGGCCATTGTGCCCGCCGGCCAGCCGGTCTCGCGCAGTTGGCGGCCCGTGGTGATAACCACCGGCGCGCCCAGATCATTGAGCGGAACGCCATGCGCCGCCGTCAGCACCGACAGGCTGGTGACGCCGGGGACAACGCGGGTTGTCAGCGCGCGGGTGCGTCCCAAACGCTCGGCAATGCGCAAGGTGCTGTCATAAAGCGACGGATCGCCCCACACCAGCAGCGCCACGCGCCCGCCAGTCGGAAGCCGGGTGTCGATGGTGTCAAGCCAGGCCCGCGCGATGGCGTCGTGCCAGTCATTCACCGCGCCCAGGTAATCGGCGCGGCTGTCGCGCGTCGGCAGGTCGAACTCGGTGATCGGTGACAGATCATCCAGATGCACCGCGCAGATCTGACGCCGCAGGTCGGCCAGATCGGCCTTGGCGTCACCCTTGCGCGGCAGCAGGATCAGATCGGCCTGGCGCATCACGCGAATCGCCTCCAGCGTCACGTGATCCGGGTTGCCGGTGCCGATGCCGATCAGGTCAAGCGTGACCATTGCCACCCCGCCAGCCAGCCCAGCAAGGACCAGGACGCCAGCGCGACGCCCAGCACGCGCGTCGCGTATTGCGCGCCCAGTTCCGCCGGGGCAGGGCTGAAATAACCGTCCAGCATCGGCGCGCCGACAAGATGTGGCGCAAGGATCAGCAGGACACCCGCCACCGCCAGCGGAACCGAACGGCCAAAGGCGATCAAACCCAGGCCCGATCCGGTGGCGATGACGGTCGCCCACCACCAGATCTGGCGGTCGGCGATATCGGCGCCCATCGTGCCCGGCAAATTCGGAGCAAGGCCCATCGCGGGGGCCATGTGGATCGCCGCAAACCCGGCTACACCCCAGAGCAGGCCCTGCGTCGCATCGATGCGGCGCCCCATCTGCGTGGCGACGGCAAAGCCCGCGATCAGCAAGCTGGCGAACGCCGTATAGAGCACGACCGTGAATCCCACCGTCAGCGCGTTCCGCAGGACCGTGCCGTCTGTTCCGTCATCGGCCTGCGCAACCTGGCCGGGATCGCTGGCGGGGGCGTTTTGCGGTGCGGTTGCCGGCCCCTCGGCACCCGGTGCCGCGAAATGGACGATCTCGCCCGATTCATAGCGTTCGCCCAACAGGAGCAAGTCCTGAATGAACACGAAATGAAGCAAGGCCGCGAACAGCCCCGCTCCAATACCGGCGATCAACGCGCCGGTCATCATTTTCTGAAACATGGGGCTCGGTTGCCTCAGTGGCAGGGAAAGCCGGTGGCGTGACGCATGTCATGCGCCGCGTCATGCATGGTCGCCGATTGCGCGACACCCGCCACGAACATCGCGGAAAGGCCGATCAGGGCCATGGCGAAAGCCGGGGCCAGCAGGGATGGGGCAGCGGTCTGGGTCGTCGTGTTCATCTCGTTCTCCTTGCCGTCCCTCCGACGGCGTTTGGTTGGGTCACAGGCCGGTCTCCTGGCTTGCGGTTCTTCGCGTGCTGTCCCCTTCCCACCCTTGCGGGCAGTGGTCACGGACAGCCAGCTAACCGCTTACAGTCGCGGGGGCGGCTGGGGGTTCGGCGCACGGCCTTCACCCCATTCCCGATCAAGCCCGTTCGGGCACCTGATCCCAGACTTGTCGCAGGTCGGCGCAACCCGGTCAAGGCAGATCGCGGCACAAGGGCATCGGTTTGCGACACCGACCGCGCGGCGGAGTGGCCGACGCGAGTCACTCGGGGATTACGCCGGAATCCGGGCCATCACCTTGAACCGCAAGGCGCCGAACACCCGGGCATCGGCAAAACCGCCATCCGGGCTTTTGGCATAGGCCCGTGCGAAGATCACCAGTTCGGGCAGGTCGGCCCCGGTCAGGGTTCCGAACAGATAGGCCGTCTTTCCCGGCGCGCGAAACGACAGGGCAGAGGGCCGCGTGCAGCCCGACAGGCAGTCGACCGTCGCCACGGTCGCCGCGACACCGGCCTCGCGCAGTGCCGCGTCCAGCGTCGCCGCAAAGCCACCGGCGCCCAGCGCGCAGGATTGGCACAGCGTGACCTTCATGACCCGGCCAGCGCCCCATACAGGATCAGCGCCGGCGCCCGGCTGTCGTCCGCGCCCAGATCGCGCGCCAAGGCCGCCACGGTCGAGCGGGTCAGCCGCTGATCCGGATGGCTGACATTTTCGGCCAGCAGCGCGGGGGTGTCGCCCGGAAGCCCAGCGTCGGTCAGCAGCGCGGCGAACCGGGCGAAGGTGCGCTTGGGCATGAACACAACGGTTGTCGCCGCCCCGTCCGCCAGCGCGGCCAGGTTCAGCCCCTCGGGCAAGCCGCCGCTCACGTCATGGCCGGTGACAAATTGTACGCGCCGGGCCTCCATCCGCCGGGTCAGCGGAATGCCCGCCGCCGCCGCCGCCGCCGAGGCAGAGGTCACGCCGGGAATGATCTCGAACCCGATCCCGGCCGCCCGCAGCACCGTGATCTCCTCCTCCAGCCGCCCGAATATGCCCGGATCGCCGGATTTCAGCCGCACCACCCGCGTGCCCCCGCGCGCGTAATCCACCAGCAACCGGCTGACATGA
>CAJQNQ010000003.1 GCA_905479725.1 uncultured Paracoccaceae bacterium
TGGGAGCTGTTGCAGGCGCCGTTCTTTTCCAGCCTTGACGGCGCCAACCATATCGCCGGGATTCTGATCTGCCTGCAAGCGACGCTGGGCGATCTGGGGATTGCGCTGGCGGCCTTCTGGGCGGCCGCGCTTTTCGGGCGCGACCGGAACTGGGCGGCGCAGCCGGGCGTTGGCACGGTTGCGGTCTACCTTGTCGCCGGGCTGTTGATCACGGTCGTGCTGGAATACCTGAACACGGAAATCCTGAACCGCTGGAGCTACGCGCCCGACATGCCGCTACTGCCGGTCTTCGGCACCGGCCTGTCCCCGATCCTGCAATGGCTGATCATCCCGTCGCTGGTGCTTTGGTATCTGCATCGCCTTGCGCCAGCCGCCGACGGGCCATGACCCCGGTTCAGATGCCGTAGGACCATGCCGAGAGCCGGCCCATGTGGATATCCACGCTGCGCACGCCGGGCACGTTTTCCACCGCCACGCGGATCGCGTTCTCCTCGAAATCGCTGTCGGCAACGCCCCAGATAGCGACATCGCCCTTGTCCACGGTGTAGTTGATCAGATTGACCGCCGCGCCCGGGACTTCCTTCAGCGCCTCGTCGATCCGGGCGCGCAACACGCGGTCGTCTTCCGTCGGGGACTGCAAAGCCCCTTCGGGCAGCGCCGAGAGCGCATGCAGCAGATTCGCCCGGCTGACAATGCCGACCACCTTGCCGCCCCGCAGCACCGGCGCCCGCTTGATCCGGTGCTTTTCCAGCAGGCGCGCGATTTCGGCGACGCTGGTGTCTTCGTCGACCGAAACCACGTCATGGGTCATGACGTCATCAACATAGTGGCTGTTGAGCTTGACGAAATCCTCGGCGGAATTGCTCGCCTCGCCCAGCAGTTCCAGCCACCAGGAGCGGCGCTTGCCGCCCGTCGCACGGACGCGCCGCATCAGGTCGCCCTCGCTGACCAACCCCTTGAGCGCGCCGTCGGCGTCGATCACGGGCAGGGCGCTGACATGATGGTCAAGCATCAGGCGCACGGCGTCATCGATCGTTCCGCCCAGCGGCACCGAGATGACGGTAGTGGTCATGATATCCTTGGCTTGCATCGGATTGTCTCCTTTTTTGGATCAATGAGTGCCGGTCCGCCCGGGCACGGGCAGCGGGGTGTTGGGGGTTGGTATCATGAAGAAACCTCCTCGCCCGGCCTGTTCCGGGCTCCAGAGACCGGGCTTTCGATGTGAACCCCGGCATCGACATGCAGCACCTCGCCGGTGATTCCGCAGGTATAGTCGCTGGCAAACAGCAGGGCCGCGCGGCCAACCTCGTCGGCCTGGATGTTGCGGCGCAGGGGGGCGGCGCGGGCGGTTGCGGCCAGAAGGCCGGAGAAGCCGGTCAGCCCCGATGCCGCACGGGTCTGCACCGGGCCGGCCGAAATGGCGTTGACGCGGATATTGGCCGGGCCCAGTTCATGCGCCAGATACCGCACCGTGGATTCCAGCGCGGCCTTGACCGGCCCCATCACGTTGTAATGCTCCACCACCTTTTCGCCGCCCAGATAGCTGAGCGTGATCAGGCTGCCCCCGCCGGCCATCAGGGGTTCGGCCAGACGCGCCATGCGGATCAGCGAATGCACCGACACGGTCATCGCCTGGGCAAACCCCTCGGCCGAGCAGTCGGTCAGCCGCCCGTGGAGATCGGCGGGCGGCACGCTGCCCACGGCGTGCAGGATGAAATCCAGCTTGCCCCAGCGTTCGGCGATGGCCCCAAACACGGCATCAAGCTGCGCGGGAATGCCCACGTCACAGGGCAGGACGATCGGCGCCTCAAGCCGCGCCGCCAGCGGTGCCACATGGGGTTTGGTGCGGTCATTCACATAGGTGATGGCCAGTTCGGCCCCGGCCTGGCGGAAATGCATCGCGGCGGGCCAGGCCAGGCTGCGCTCATTGGCGATGCCGATGATCAGCCCCTTGCGGCCCGACAGGTCCAACAGTTCCGCCGGATCGCAGCATTCTGGAAAGTCAGGCATCCTTGGACGGTGCGCCGGTGTCGTCGGCGCCCTCCGCTGATTGGTCATGCGCAGTGTGCTGCTTGTCGGCCTTGCCGTGCCCGCCACCATGTCCGCCGCCTTGCCCGCCGCCATGCCCGCCGTGCTTGTGCCCGAACAGGTGGAACGCGCCCATTCCGACGATCAAAAGGACAATGAGCCAGTTTTCCGCAAGCCAGTTCATGACGGTTCATTCCTTGTCTGATGCCGCGGCCGAATGGCCCGCGCGCGTGTCTGTTTTGTCAACCTGGTCCTCGCCATAGAGCGCGCCAAAGACATGGGCGAGCCACGCATCGCGGCCCTTACGCCATGCGCCCATGGTGTCGCCGGCGCGCGCCAGTGCGGCGCGTTCGGCCTGGATCGCGGGGTGATCGCCGGGCAGGGGGTTGCGCGTGTCCCGCAGATTTTCGGCCGTGGTTTTCACCAGGGCCATCCACGGATTCACCCGTTCGGAAAACAGGGTCCGCGTCCAGCGCATCGGGTGCATTGCGCGCAGCGCCTCGGCACTGGCCGGGGATGTCGCGGCGCGCAGCCACGGGCTGACAAAGGTCGAATAGGCCGCCTCGTTGATCCGCGAGATCTGCGCCACCTGCTTCAGCGCTGCGGCGTCGGATGCGACACCAAGATCTGCAACGTCGCGCGGCTCGAATGTCACGGCGAAATCATTGGTCTGACGCTTTGCTGGCTCGTCGATCACCATTTCATACAGCCCCGGTTCCAGCGCCTCGACCGCGTCCAGGCTTTCCAGGATCGCGCGGTGGTTGCGCTTCGCGACGGCGCCCGAGACGAAGATGCCCAGATGCCCGACATTCGGATGCGTCATGTAGACGATGCGCTGGCCGGCGGCCTTCAGCGCCTCGGTGTCGGGATAAAGCCTGGCGATCCATCCCAGCGCCTGTTCGGGCGGGGTGATGTTGTCGCCCTCGGACGCGAAGATGATGATCGGATTGCGGATCTTGTACAGATCGATGGTGCAATGCGCGTCCAGTTCCATCTTGCCCTGTTCCAGCCGGTTGCCGATGAACAGGTTTTCCGTGATGGCCAGAATTTCCTCGCGGCTCAGCGTGTAATAGCCGTTCCACCAGCGTTCGAAGTCCAGGAACCGCTGGCTTTCGGTATCGGCATGGGCAAAGAGGTTGGCGTATTTCTCCCAGATCGCCTTTTCGGGCTGCAGGGATTCGAAATTCTGCGCCAGCCAGGCCCCGTCGAACCGTCCGTCGCCCAGATCGGCGATCATGTGCGCGGCCCATGCCCCGCCGGATAATGCGCCCAGCATCCGCATCGGGCTGCTTTCGGCCTCGCCCGACCAATAGCTGAGCGGCGAGCCGTTCAGCACGACGGGCCCGTTGAGCCCGTCACAATCGGCGGCCAGAAGCGTGACCGCCCAGCCGGCCTGGCAATTGCCATACAGCACCGGGGCCGTGCCCGGGTGGCGGCGGGCGACTTCGGTCACGAAATCGCGCAGGGCATAATGCACGTCGGCCAGGGTCTGGCCCGGCATCGGTTCGGGGTAAAATATCACGAAATAGACCGGGTGGCCTTCATGCATCGCCATGCCGACTTCGCTGTCATGCTTGAAGCCGCCGATGCCCGGCCCATGCCCGGCGCGCGGGTCGATGACGATGACGGGCGGCTTTGTCTCGTCCACGCAATCCTCCCAGCAGGCCTCGCCCGCCCGGGTGATGCGCAGCAGCGCGTAATTGGCGGGCCGGTCGAACGTGCGGGCATCAAGCAAAAGCTCGTAGTCGAAATCCAGCAGCGGCGGCATGCCCTGGCGTTCGTGCTCGATCATGTTGTCGGCGCGCTGGCGCAGCGTATCCAGGAACAGCACCCAGCGTTCAAACGCGTCTTGCGCATAGGGGGTGGCGCCGCCAAGGGGTTTGGCGCTGGCCACAAGGCCGGTCCCGGCCTTGGCGCCGGATTTGGCTTTGGGCCGGGGGGGCCGGGGTGCGCTGTCGGCTTTGGCGACGGCGTTGGCGGGGGTGGCCGCAGGCGCCGGTTGCCCGGGTTTCGCCACCTTCAGGTGCGGGGATCCAGTCATTTCGAATGTCCTTCATGTCGGGGGCCGGGCAGGGGCCCAGCGGGCGCCCCCAGGACCAGCACAAGGTTCTTCACGGTGTCCTGGCGCAGGCCGGCCAGAAGATAAGCCGCATCGCCCGGTTCAAGGCCCATCGCGCGCGCCGCATGGTCCGGGCGTTCTTTCAGTAGCTCCACGCGATGAAACAGCGCCTGCGCCAAAGGGGCGTCGGCGCCCGCGGTGGTCTGGGCGCAGGCACAGGCCAACCGAGACAGGAACGCCGGAATGCCGTCGTCGCGCGAAGGCCGGTTTGCTGCGCTCATGTCGCAAGGTGTCGTGATCCGTGACATGTTCCGGTAACTCCTGCAAAGGTTCGCCTTGGCGGTGTCACGGATAAGACGTTCCCGGGGCCCGATCGTTACAGGCCGGGCCGGGGATAATCAGGACATCTGCGCTTCCAGCGCGCAGTCCGTCTCGTGCTCTGGGTGTTCGCAGCCCTCGGGCGGGCAGGAACAGTCGTCGCGGCTGTTCTGGCAGCACGCGCCGCAATGGCGCGTCAGCGCCTCGCGCAGGGCGGTGCGGGCTCGGTGCAGCCTGACGCCAAGCGCGTTGCGCGTCAGGCTCAGATCGCCGGCCACGGCGTCGCGGTCCTCGGCGCCGAAATCGATGCGCCGGATCAGTTCGGCATCGGCCGGGCGCAGGTCGGAAATCAGCCCGCCATGGCAGGTGCACAGCCGCGCCATCTGCGACGGCGCATCGGCGATCCAATCCTCGGGTTCGCGCGCCGCGGCCTCGGCCAGACGTTTGCGCCGCGCGCCCTTGCGGTAATGGTCGTTCAGCGTGGACCGCAGAATCGCATAAAGCCAGGCATCCATCCGTTCGACTTCGCGCAGCTGGTCCGTGCGCGCCAGCACGCGGATGCAGAAATCCTGCAGGACATCCTCGGCATCCGCGCGGTTGCCAAGCCGCTTGACCAGAAACCCCATGAACGCGCCGCGCCCGTCCAGCAACGCGCGTTCCGGCGAGACGGTCTGACCCTGCGGGATCTCGTCTACCTGACGTGCCATGATTTCCCTGCCTTTCAAAGCAAGATACGGCCTGAAAGCTGCCAGGCTTCCAATAGCTGAGTATCTCTTCCATGTTTGATGGGCGTTAACATTGATCTGCGTCAAATCCACCCATGCAGGGGCGTCATGGCACCCGCGCCGTCAGGTCAACACGGGGCGGATCGCGCCTCGCCCAGCGCCCCGTCCGCAAGACAGTATATTGCGGGCATCGGACGGATTGTATTTGTTTGTTATCTATGTAAACTGCTTCGACCAAGGGGAGGAACCCGTGTCGACCGGGACAGCCAGAACAGGAACGGTCAAGAGCATCTGCGTTTCGATCACCATCCTTGTGATGATTGTGATCGGTTCCGCATCTGCGGCGACCAGAGCCATCGGGGCGGGCGCGATGGCGCCAGCGGCGATGGACGTTGCTGTTCAGGACTGTGACGCGGGGCCGACGGGCGGTGGCGCCGGAGCGCCCTGCGACAGCGACGCCCTTTTGGCAAGCATGGCCTATTGCCCCATGCGCGGCCTGTGCGTCAACATGGGGTCCGGCGCGGGACATTGCGCGTCAAACGCGCTGCCGGAATTCGCGGAACTTCACCCGACCACGTTCAAGGTCATGACGATCCGATACGTCCAGACCAGGGTTCAGGCCACCGGGCTTCCGGCCGAACCGATGTTCCAACCGCCGATCGTTTGAAACACCCTTTTCGGCTGAGCCGTCGTGCCAGCCATCGAAAAAAGTTTCAAGTGAGAGGAGAAATCTGATGGAAAATGCACTCGGACAGGTTGGTTACCAGTCCACGATGATCATCATAGTATTTGTGGTGTTGGGCTTGGGGATCGCGGCGCTGTTCGCCGCGCTGTTCCTGCCGACCCGCTGGCGGTTGCCCTATTCGATGGAGTTTCTGTTCGTCGGTCTGTTGCTGGTGATGGTCTGGTATGGCGACCTGCGCAGCACGGAAATATTCGAGGCCTATCAGGCGCCGCTGAATGAAGAAGGCGTTCTGGAAGTCGGCTATGAGCCCGGAGACGGCGAGTTCGACCGCGTGATCCGCGTTCTGGCGTTTCAGTGGGGCTTTGCCTTCATCAACGAGGAAGACGAGATTTCGCGCAATGCGGCGATCGTCGAACCCGGTGAGAGGGTGTTGTTCGGCCTGTTCGCCAATGACGTCATTCACGGCTTCAACATCCCGGCGGCCGGTATCACCGCCGAGTTCGAACCGGGGGCCGAACGCAATGTGTGGATCCGCGCGCCCGAGGAACCCGGACGCTATCTGATCCAGTGCCTGAATTACTGCGGTGTGGGACACTCGCAGATGAAGGCCTGGCTCGTCGTCCTGGACCCGAACGCCGAAGACAATGAAGAGGGCGGCGCCTGATCCCGGGCCCATCCGTCACATCGCATTCAAAAAATTGAGGAGTCCGCACCATGGCAAGTGCACATGATGCAGAACGTATGGGGGCCACGCCCCATTGGGAGCCAGAGGATATCATCGGCAAGATGACCCTCTCGACGCTGCTGTTTTCCAACGACTACCGTCATATCGCCATCAAGGGGATGCTCACTTCTGTGGTGATGCTGGGCCTTGGCGGCCTGATGGCGGTGCTGTTCCGGACCGAACTGGCCTATCCCGGCATCCAGATCCTGGATGCCCGGCCCTACATGTCGCTGATGACACTGCACGGCATGTTCATGGTCTTCGGGTTCATCATCCCGTTCGTCGTGTCGATCATGTATTACATGATGCCCAAGATCCTGGGAACCGAGCAGCTTTTGTGGGCGCGCGGCGCCCAATGGAGCTACTGGCTGCTGATCCTGGCGGCGGTGCTTTTGATCATCTCGCGGCCTGACTTCACCTGGACCTTCTATCCGCCGATGTCGCTCAGGGTGGGTGGCAGCCTGGTCTGGATGGGGTATATCGCGGTCTTGCTGGTGGCGATATCCGAATTCCTGGCCGGCGCCGTGTTGCTCAAGAACGGCATGGCCGCGGCCAAACGCATCGGCTACAGCAAGTTGCCGCTGATGGGCTGGGGGGCGATTTCCGAAGGCATCCTGCTGATCGGATCGACCCCGATCCTGGGTCTGGTGGGCATCGTGATGTATACCGACTGGCTGGAAGTGACGGCGCTGTTCGATCCTTCGCGCGGCGGCGACGTGATGACCTTCATGTTCATGTTCTGGTTCTACGGTCACCCGGCGGTCTATCTGCCGTTGATGCCGGCGGTTGCCATCGTCTATACGCTGCTGCCCCGGTTCCTGGGTCGCCCGATCTGGAGCTACTGGTCGGCGGTCTCGGCCTTCGCGATTCTGACGGTGCTTGCCTTCATCGTCTATCCGCACCATTTCCAGCCGGCCGAAAACGTCAGCGGTCCTTTGCAACGCGCGGTGCAGATCCTGACGCTGGCCATCTTCATCCCGTCCACCTTGCACGTTTTCAACTGGATCGCCACGCTGTGGTCGGACAAGATCCCGGATTCTGCGCGCCGTGCAGTGCCGTTCAAGTTCATCATCGCGTCGATCTTCTTCCTGATGTATGGCGGTGTGACGGCCTATGTGAACGCCCAGATCGCGACCGACAGCGATTTCGTGCACAACACCTATTTCGTGCCGGCGCATTTCCACGCGATGTTCGTGGGCTTCATGGCCAATATGGCGATGGCGGGGATCTACTATCTGTATCCCTACTTCACCGGCCGGATGTATAACCAGGGCCTGGGCAACACCCATTTCTGGTTCTGGCAGATCGGCATCTTCACCAAGGTCACGATGATGTATCTGCTGGGGTTCAACTACTTCCCGCGCTGGGTGGTGGATTATCTGGACCTGCCGCAATGGTCGATTCCGCAGCTGATCCTGACGGGCGCCGCCTATCTGATCGGGCTCGGTTTCATCCTGTTCGTCTACAACATCATGCGCAGTGCGAACCGCGGTGTGACTGTCTCGGGCGACCCCTGGGCGATCGAAGGTGGACATGATGCGGACGCAGCCAAGCCGGTTCCGGCAGAATAAGAAGGAGACGCTAAAATGATCATGCGATTGTTTCTGATACTCGGACTGATCCTTCTTGGAGGAACAGGATATTTCATTGTCGTCCAGGTCCCGCCAACCGTTCAGGCCGCACCTGCGGTCGGCGATATCGAACGGCTGCGCGAGGAAGGCATCATCCCTGAGGGGTCATTGGTCGAGAACGAGGAGGTCGAGCACGACGTGTTCGGCGTTCCGCCGGAAGATGAGGCCATGATCGAGGCCGCCGCACAGAACATGGACATGGGAGACATGGACATGGGCACCGGCGGTGACATGAACATGGCCACCGATACGGCCATGGACATGACCGCTGGTGGTGACATGAACATGGCCACCGACACAGCCACGGACATGGCCGCTGGTGGTGACATGAACATGGCCGCCGACACAGCCACGGACATGGCTGCAGGTGGTGACATGAACATGGCCACCGATACGGCCATGGACATGACCGCAGGTGGTGACATGAACATGGCCGCCGACACAGCCACGGACATGGCCGCAGGTGGTGACATGAACATGGCCGTCACCGCTGTCAGCGAAGAGGAAGCTGACCGGCTGATGGCCGGACAGATGGCCGGGCTGATCGTGACCGCCGAAGGCGATTACGATCGCGAGATCGAGCTGTCGATGTCGGAATGGACGTTCTCGGATCTTTCGATCGACGCCCAGGCCGGCGAGCGGATCCGGTTCACGCTGCGCAATGATGGCACCATCCTGCACGAGTTCATGTTCATGGGCATGGCGCAGATGCAAGGCGTCAACTACCGCGCCCAGCGGGCCGACTGGAACCTGCTGGAGCACGAGGCGCTTTTCGAGCAGTCGCTGCTTCTGCCTGGAGAGGAAATCACCTTTGTCGCAGAAATTGTGCGACCGGGCGTATGGATGTTCATGTGCATGCTGCCCTATCACATGCAGATGGGCATGATGGGTCAGCTTTCGACCCCGGGCATGGCCATGGAAATGTAACCGGCCCATCGGGTTCGTGAAAAACCATGCGGCCCGGCACAACCTCGTGCCGGGCCGCTGCGTTCAAATGCCGGGTAAAAGACGCTCCCGGCCTGGACCGATTGTTTGCGCACCACACCTGCCCAAATGTGCGCAACCGGGTCACATCGCCGGCAATGCGCCGCTTTTGATCGCCGCTGATCCTCAGCGTGTCTGAAGGGCTTGATCCTTGCGCCGTCGCCTCAGGCCGTGGCCAGGATCGCCAGGCCCAGCAACACCACCCCGCCGCCAAGAACCAGCTTCACCCCGTCGCGGTGATGCAGGTTCCAGCGTGCCAGCCGGTTCAGACCGGCCCGTGACGACGCGATCAGCAGGATCGCCACCAGGGGCAGGATGAACATGATGTTGTAGACCAGAAGGTAGCCATAGCTGACCGCGAAATCGGTCTGTAGCGCCAGCAGGCTGACGATGGCGATATAGACGGCGCCGCTGCACGGAACGGTGCACAGGCTGATCAGCGCCCCCAGCCCGAACATCGTC
>CAJQNQ010000004.1 GCA_905479725.1 uncultured Paracoccaceae bacterium
GGCGATCATGATGGTCGCCACCGCCGCGCCGCATCGCCGGGATGCCTTTGAGGCGGCGGAATTCCTGATGGATTACCTGAAATCCCGCGCGCCGTTCTGGAAAAAGGAAGTTGCGGGAGATGATGCGGCCTGGGTTGCCGCGCAGGACGCGGATGAGGCGGCGTTGAAGCGCTGGTGAACCCGCGTTTGAACCTGCGTTGCGCGGTGCGTTGACCGGACCCAAAGGTGCGCCTGCGGCGCATGCGATGTCTTGCGATTTGCCAGGGCAAATCGCGGGGGCTGCGGCGGGCATGTTTGCGGCGGGATGAGGCCGGGCGCGGGGCCTTGGCGGTGCGGGCCTGGTCCCTTGTTTGCCGGGCGCGCACGGGGGCAGAAATGGCTTGAAACGGAGGGGGCTTGGCCCTATACGGCGCTCTCGACCTGCGCGGCCGGCCCGGAGTGGCATGCCGAGTCGCGCGTAAGACCATCCCGCAAAGGAGACGGAAATGCCCAAGATGAAGACGAAATCGAGCGTCAAGAAGCGGTTCAAGGTGACCGCGACCGGACGCATCAAGGTGGCCCAGGCCGGCAAGCGCCACGGCATGATCAAGCGGACCACGAAGTTCATTCGCGATGCACGCGGCACCACGGTGCTGTCGGATGCCGACGCGAAGATCGTCAAGTCCTACATGCCCTATGCTCGCTAAGGAGACCTGACCAATGGCACGCGTCAAATCCGGTAAAGTTACCCACGCCCGTCACCGCAAGGTCGTCAAGGCCGCCGCTGGCTACTACAGCGCCCGTTCGCGCAACTTCCGCACGGCCACCCAGGCCGTCGACAAGGCGAACCAGTACGCCACCCGCGACCGCAAGGTCCGCAAGCGCAATTTCCGTGCGCTTTGGATCCAGCGCATCAACGCCGCCGTGCGCGCGATTGATCCGACGCTGACCTATTCGCGTTTCATCAACGGCCTGACGCTGGCCGGGATCGAGGTGGACCGCAAGGTGCTGGCCGATCTGGCCGTGCACGAGCCCGACGCGTTCGGTGCGATCGTCGACCAGGCGAAATCCGCCCTGGCCTGAGCTACCCCAGACGAACCGAGTTGAAAAGGCCGCGCGGGTTCCCGCGCGGCCTTTGTTCCATTTGAGCCCCTGTCGGGGCGGCGTCAGGCGGCTTGGCAGCCGCCTTTCTTTGAGTATTTCCTGAAAGATGAAGCCGGCGTCGGCGCGTGGCTGCATCAGGTGTTGGCGCATTTTCGGCAAGCGTGGGCCAGGCGTGTCTGCAAGGGGCTGACCCGTGGGTCCACGCTGGTGGGAGCCGAGTGCGCGATGCCGGCCTGGCCGTGGTGTGCCTGGAGCGGCGGCTATGGGCTGAGGGGTTTTTGGCGCAGCGCGATCAACGCGCCGAGAACCAGAACGGCCGCGCCCGCCAGAAGGCCGGTGCCGATGCTGCCGGTCCGGTCGCCCAGCCATCCGGCGGCGTAGGGGCCGACGGTCTGGGCGACGGCGAACACCACGGTAAACAGGCTGAGCGCGCGGCCCCAACTGTCAGCGGGCAGGTTCTGGCGGGTGAAATTGGTGATCGCCGGCGGGGCCATGAAGACAGAGCCGCCGAAGATCAGCGCCGAAACCGCCAGCCCGGGCAATGTGGGCCAGACGACGGGCAGGGCCGAACCGGCGGCGATACACAGCAGCACCATGGCCAGTGGCTTGCCGGATGCGTCCCTGGCAAAGATGCCGCGCCACAGGAGCGGCGACAGGGTGATGCAGACGCCCAGCAGGACCCAGACCAGGGATATCTGCAAGGCGGTGGCGTCTTGTTCCGTCATCCAGGCGGACAGAAAGGTCAGGTAGACGATGTAGCCCAGCCCAAAGCCGGCATATCCGGCCAGTTCCGGCAAGATGCGGCGTAGCGGCAGTTGGCGCGGCGCCCTGGTTTCGCCCTGCGGCGCCCGGCTCCCCAGCGCTGCCCACAGGCCCAGGGGCACGCAGATCAGGCCCAGCCCGCCGGTGATTGCCCAGGCCCAGGGCCAGGCCTGGTTGCCGCCAAGGTGTAGCAGCGCGGGTAACGTGCCGCCGATCAGGATAATCGCGGCGCCGCCGCCCGACCCGAACAGAATGGCGATGCCCAGGGCGTTGCGGCGCGGATCGTCCGGGAACAGGCGGGCGGCCAGCGCGCCAGCGGTGGAAAACGACAAGGCACCGGCCAACCCGGTCAGGAATCGCCACAGGCTTTGCCACCACAGGTCCGGGATCAGCCCCGTGGCGGTGATCGCCAGGACTGTGCCGATCAGGCCCGCGATGAACAGCGTGTTGGGCCGCAGGAGGCGCAGCGCCATCATCGTGGCGACTGCCCCCAGAACATAGCCCATGGCATTGGCGGTGTTCAGCCAGCCGGCCTGCGCGTAGGTCCAGTTCAGGTCCGCGCGCATCGCAGGCAGGATCAGCCCGTAGGCAAAGCGCCCCAGCCCGTTGGTGGCCAGAACACCCAGCGACAGCCCCGCCAGCACCAGCCAGGGGTTCGGTTCCGCACGTTCGGTGGCTGTGGGCATCGGATCATCCCCTGACTTGCAAGGCTCTGAGGGTGGCTTCGGATCGACCGGGTCACAGGAACCGCCAGCCGTTGCTTGCATTCATCCGCGCCATTGTCTAGGCCACGGCGCAAGAAGGACCAGACGGGACGGGCGTATCTCATGGACGGTATCGAGGAACTCAGAGCGAAGTATCTGGCCGAGGCCGGCGCGGCTTCGGGTGCGGACGCGCTGGAAGGTGTGCGGCTGGCCGCGCTGGGCAAGAAGGGCGAGATCAGCCTGAAGATGCGCGAATTGGGCAAGATGACGTCCGAGGAACGCCAGATCGCCGGTCCGGCGCTGAATGGGTTGAAGTCCGAGATCGATGCGGCGCTGAAGGCGCGAAAGCTGGCGCTGGACGATGCCGCGCTGGATGAGCGGCTGAAGGCCGAGTGGCTGGACATCACCCTGCCGGGCCGCCCGCGTCCACAGGGCGGCATTCATCCGGTCAGCCAGGTGACCGAAGAATGCAGCGCGATCTTCGCCGATATGGGGTTTCGCGTGGCCGAAGGTCCGCAGATCGAAACCGATTGGTATAATTTCGACGCGCTGAACCTGGCGCCCGAGCACCCCGCGCGGCAGGAGCACGACACGTTCTTCATGCGCCGGGCGCCGGGGGACGACCGGCCGCCGCATGTGCTGCGCACGCATACCAGCCCGGTGCAGATCCGCGCCATGCAGGATCAGGGTGCGCCGATCCGGGTGATCGCGCCGGGCCGCGTCTACCGGATGGACATGGACCTGACGCACACGCCGATGTTCCACCAGATCGAAGGCATGGCGATCGACCGCGATATTTCCATGGCCAATCTGAAATGGGTGTTGGAAGAATTCTTCAGCGCCTATTTCGGCACCCAAGTAAGGACCCGTTTCCGCGCCTCGCATTTTCCGTTCACCGAACCTTCGGCCGAGGTGGATATCCAGTGCTCCTGGGTGGATGGTCAGTTGCGCGTCGGTGAGGGCGACGGCTGGATGGAGGTTCTCGGCTCGGGCATGATGCATCCCAAGGTGCTGGCCGCCGGCGGGATCGACCCCGATCAGTGGCAGGGCTTTGCCTTTGGCATGGGGATCGACCGGATGGCGATGCTGAAATACGGTATCCCCGATCTGCGCGCCTTCTTCGAAAGCGACCTGCGCTGGCTGCGGCATTACGGTTTCGGCGCCCTTTCGGCGCCGACGGTGCACGCGGGGTAACCGTCCGCTGGGCTGGGTGTGTAGCAACGGTTTTGCAAAACCGTTGCGGCGGCGCCGTCAGGCGCCGCGCGCAAGGGCCTTGCAAGGCCCTTGTCGGTCTCGCGGGGTTGTCAGGGTCTTGCGTTCTTTCCAGTCCCGGCTTCCCGGGCGCCGCCTGGGTTTGCCGCGTCGTCGCATCCACGGGATGAGGATTGCCGCCACTTTGCTGGTCAATTTCGCCATCCTGCGCCTTGTGCACCTCAACCTGGTGCAAAAGACCGTGGGCCGGGCAGCCACCTCTTGCCAGCACCCTCACCGCTCACATAGGTTTGGGGCGCCTTTCGGGGTGGCTTTTCGGGGCCAACCTCACGAAACTGCGCCGAAAAGGGGATGAAGCCGCATGACTATTCTTCGCGACCGGTTGCTTGCCGTCAGTCTGCTGGCCTGTCTTGCGACACCGCTTGCCGCTCAGGAGCTCAGCGATGTCATCACCCGGACCTATCCGGATGGCAGTATCTACGAAGGCACGTTTCTGGATGGCGTCCAGCACGGACAGGGCACCTACCGCCTGCCCAATGGCTTCGAATATACCGGTGAATTCGTTCAGGGACAGATCACCGGGCAGGGCACCGCGCGGTTCACCAACGGCGCGGTCTATGAGGGCAGCTTTCTGAACGGCAGCCCGAACGGGCAGGGGCGCATGGTATTCGCCGATGGCGGCTATTACGAGGGCAACTGGGATGCCGGTCGCATCATGGGCGAGGGCACGCGCCGCTACGTGACCGGTGTGCTCTATACCGGGACCTTCGATGACAGCGTGCCCCACGGGCGCGGGGTGATGACGCGGCCAGGCGGTTTGCGCTATGAAGGCGAATTCGTGAATGGTCTGCGCGAAGGGCAGGGCACGATCACCTATCCCGATGGCTCGGTCTATACCGGCACGATGCTGGCCAATATGCGTCACGGCGAGGGGCGCCTGACGCGCCCGGACGGTTCGGTCTATGACGGCGAGTGGGCCGAGGACGTGCTGCAAGGCGCCGGGGTCTATATCAACGCCGATGGCGACCGGCGCGAAGGGACCTTTGCGCAGAACCAGTTGCAGGGTATCGGCCGTCTGATCCTGGCCGACGGTAGCATCTATGAAGGGGCGTTCGTCGATGATCTGCGCCACGGGCAAGGACGCATGACAGTGGCGGACGGCCATGTCTATTCCGGCGACTGGGTTGCCGACCGCATTGATGGCACCGGCGTGATGACCGCGCCCGATGGCGCCCGTTACGAGGGGCAGTTTCGTGACGGTGTGCCCGATGGCCAGGGCACGATCACCTACGCCAACGGCACCGGCTATGCGGGTGAGTGGGTCGAAGGCCGCATCGAGGGCCAGGGCCGCGCCCGCTTGTCCGGCGGAATGATCTATGAAGGCGGTTTCCGCGCCAGCCAGCCGCATGGCCAGGGGCGAATGGAATATGGCGACGGCCGGGTCTATGTCGGGGATTTCGTCAACGGCGAGCGCGAAGGGCAGGGCGTGATGACCTATCCAGATGGCACCCGCTACGAGGGCGGCTTCGCCGGTGGCGAGAGGGACGGACAGGGCACGATCACCATGGCCGATGGCTTTCGGTATACCGGGGACTGGGCCGCGGGACGGATCGAGGGAACCGGAACCGCTACTTATACCACCGGCGATGTCTATGAAGGCGACCTTGTCAACGGTGTCCGCGCCGGGCGGGGCACGCTGCGCTATGCGTCGGGGCAGGTTGTATCGGGGCGCTGGGACAACGGCATCTTGGTCGAACCCGATG
>CAJQNQ010000005.1 GCA_905479725.1 uncultured Paracoccaceae bacterium
GACGCCGTTCGACAGCCGCGCGCCTGCCATCGCGCCGAGCGCCAGACGGTCGATCTGGGTTTCGGCGGCGTAGCCGATCACCAGCAGCGGATCGAGCTTAATCACCGTTGCGCACAATCCGCCCGCCGATAGCAGCGACCCGGTTTCGGCAGAATTGGCTTCCAGAATGCCCCCGAAAGGCGCGGTGATGGTCAGGCGCGCCAATTCGGCGCGCGCGGCCTCGGCCCCGGCTTGCGCGGCCTCGACGCCGGATCGCGCGGCCTGCAACGCCGCTTCGGCGGTGGCGACCCGGTTCTGGGCGCTGAAGCCGCCTTCGGACAGGCGCTGCGTGGTGTCGAAATTGACCTGTGCCTCAGCCAGCCGTGCGGCGGCCTCGGTGACACGCGCTTCGGCTTCGGCCAGGCGGGCAGCGCGGGTGCCAGGGTCGATCTCGCACAGCACGTCGCCTTCGTTCACGATCGATCCGCGCATCACCGGTTGCGAGATCACGCTGCCGGTGGTTTCGGCCCGCACGTCAACCTGACGCGAGGTCGCCGTGCGACCGCGCAAGACGATCGCGCCCTCCATGTCGCGCTCGGAAAACCGTTCGACGACAACCGCGAAAAGCGCGGCGTCGTCCGTCGCAACGGCGGCATCCGGCACCTGCTCCGACGGCGCGGACTGGGCCGCCGCATCGATACCGGCCAGCGCCTGGAGCGTCTCGCGCTCCATCACGAACATGTAAAGAGCCAACAAGACCAGCGTCGCAGTAATCAGCGGCACGACACGCATATCCACACCTTTCAATCGTCGTGGCGGTTCGACATATCACCGCCTTGACATTCAACCGTATACGCCTTGCCGCGCAGGCAGGATCAAAAAAACCTGGCCGCGCCCGACCCCGCTTCACACTGCGGCCTGGGCGCGAAACCCGTTGAGTTGCAGTCTTCCACGGTCAGATAAACCTGCGGCACCGATGTTGCAATGATACCGCTGAAATTGCCGCAGCGTCATGCACCAGATGCCCCATTGCCACGCGCTGGTCACGTTGATGTGGCGTCCAATGCGGCAAAGCATCGCGCGTTCCCGGCCTGCGGGCTTGGCAAGGGTCGGCGCTTCGCGCTATGAGTGGCCGACACAGGGCGCCGGACAGGCGCCAGCCAGCCAAGCGGAGACCAGGACGTGAGCAACCCGGAAAGTTTCATCGACGAGGTGAACGAGGAACTCAAGCGCGACCGGCTGTTCGCATTGATGCGCAAATATGCGTGGATCGCCGTGCTGGCGGTTGTGCTGATTGTCGGCGGCGCCGCCTGGAACGAATGGCGCAAGGCCACCGACCGGGCCTCGGCCGAGGGTTTCGGCGACTCGCTGGTCGCGGCGATGGAATCGGGCGATCCGGCAGTCCAGCGCCAGGAGCTCGCCACGATCACCGCCGAAGGCGATCGCGCCGGCATTCTGAACCTGCTGCTCGCCGCCACGGAATTGCGGGCCGAGGATCGTCCAGCGGCGGTTGCGGCCCTGCTGGCCGTTGAAAACAATGCGGACCTGCCCACCAGCTACCGCCAGATCGCCGCCCTCAAGCGGGTCATCATCGGCGGCGCCGATATCCCGCTGGACGAGCGCCAGGGCGTATTGGCCGGGCTGGCCGCGCCGGGCCAGGCCTTCCGCCCGCTGGCGCTGGAGCAACTGGCCTTGCTGGCGGTTGAATCCGGCGACCGTGCTGGCGCGCTGGCGCAAGCCCAGGCCCTGCTTCAGGAACCGGATGTCACCGCGGGCCTGCGCCGCCGCGTGGCGCAACTGATTGTCACGCTGGGCGGGGAACAACCCGGCGATTTGGGCTGAAACCCGCCGTAGGGCGGTGGTTTGGGGGGACTTCCCATGTATCGGAACCGAAGGGCGGCCCTGGGTCTGGCATTGCTGGTCGCTACGGGTCTGTTGTCAGCCTGCAACCGCGAAGAGATCCTTCAAGGGGAGCGCGTGGATATCCGCGCGCCGTGGGGCGGCGGCGCGGTGGTCGAGAACCGCGCGCTACCCATCTCCCTGCCGGCCCAATCGGCCAACGCCGCCTGGACCCAGCGCCAAGGCACTTCGGGCGCGCGGCCGCGCCACCCGTCGCTGTCAGCCACCCCGCAACTGGCCTGGTCCGCGCCAATCGGCGCCGGGGACAGCCGGCGCGCCCGCCTGACCACCGATCCGGTCGCCGCCGACGGGCGCATCTATACGCTGGATGCCGCAACGCGGGTTCAGGCCACCTCGACCACGGGCGAGATCCTGTGGTCGGCCGATGTCGAGCCCCCGCGCGGTGCGCGCGGATCGGCATCCGGCGGGGCGCTGACGGTATCTGGCAACCGCCTCTTCGTCGCCTCGGCCTACGCCTTTGTCGCCGCGCTGGATGCCGCCACCGGCGAGGAACTGTGGCGCGTGGACTTCGACAGCCCGCTGACAGGCTCACCCGCCGTGCAGGGAAACAGCGTCTATCTCAGCGCCGCCGACTCAAGTTTGTGGAGTCTGGATGCGGGCACCGGTCGGATCCAGTGGACGCTGCCGGGCACGCCGTCGCTCTCGACCGTCGTGCGCGGCGCGGCCCCTGCCGTGGCGGATGCGCTGGTTGTATTCCCCACGCGCGCGGGTGAACTGACCGCCGCGCGCCGCTCGAACGGGGCCCTGACCTGGACCACCGTTGCCGCAGGGCGCCGGACCGGATCCGCGCTGTCCTCGATTTCGGCGATCACCGGTGATCCGGTGGTGGACGGAAACCGCATCTATGCCGCCAACCAGTCGGGCCGTGTTTTCGCACTCGACGCGCGCACCGGTGCCACGATCTGGTCGGTCGAGGAAGGCGCCACCAGCCCTGTCTGGCCGGTGGGCGGCTCGGTATTCCTGATAAGCGATCAGAACCGCCTGATGCGCCTTGATGCGCGCGATGGTTCGCTCATCTGGGCCCAGGACCTGCCGCTTTACACCACTGACCGGGTGCGCCGCCGCCTGGCGATCTTTCCGCAGAACGGCCCGGTCCTGGCCGGCGGGCGGCTGTGGGTGGCCTCGGGCGATGGCGTCCTGCGTGGCTTCAGCCCGCAGACGGGTGAGCGCCAGATCGAACTGGCCATTCCGGGCGGCGCGGCCTCTGGCCCCATCGCGGTCGGCGGGTCGCTTTATGTCCTGGGACGCGAAGGCCAGCTTCACGCCTATCGCTGAGCGCCCGCGACCGCTTTACATTGCCTGCCGCTGCACCTATGTCGGCGCCTTCACCGCGCCTGTGTCTGCGCTTGCCCGGAGGCCGTGATGAGCTTCACCCTTGCCCTTGTGGGCCGCCCCAATGTCGGCAAATCCACATTGTTCAACCGCCTGGTCGGCAAACGCCTGGCGCTGGTCGACGATCAGCCGGGCGTCACGCGGGACCTGCGCGAGGGCGAGGCCAAGCTGGGCGACATCCGGTTCACGGTGATCGACACGGCGGGGCTGGAAAACGTCACCGATGACAGCCTGCAAGGCCGCATGCGCCGCCTGACCGAGCGCGCGGTCGAGATGGTCGACATGTGCGTGTTCATGATCGACGCGCGCACCGGCATCACCCCGGCTGACGAGATTTTCGCCGACATCCTGCGGCGTCGCGCGCGCCACGTGATCCTGGTCGCCAACAAGGCCGAGGGCAGCGCCGGCGAGGGCGGCTTTCTCGAGGCCTATTCGCTGGGTCTGGGCGAGCCGATCCGCCTGTCCGCCGAGCATGGCGAGGGGCTGGACGAGCTTTACCACACCCTGCGCCCGCTGGCCGAAGGTTTCGCGGAACGCGCCGAAGCCGAAGCCCCCGAAACCGATGTCGCCATCGACGCCGACAGCGAAGCCGACAATACCGGGCCAGACGACTCCCAGGCACCGCCGGACTGGACGCCGACCCTCAAGCGGCCGCTCCAGGTGGCGGTTGTCGGGCGGCCCAATGCGGGCAAATCCACCCTGATCAACCAGATCGTCGGCGAGGATCGCCTTCTGACGGGCCCGGAAGCCGGAATCACGCGCGACAGCATATCGCTGCCCTTCGTCTGGAACGCCACGCCGATGCGGCTCTTTGACACCGCCGGCATGCGACGCAAGGCGCGAGTCACCGAGAAGCTGGAAAAGCTGTCGGTGGCCGACGGGCTGCGCGCGGTGAAATTCGCCGAAGTCGTCGTCGTGCTGCTCGATGCCGCCATCCCGTTCGAAACCCAGGACCTGCGCATCGCCGACCTGGCCGAACGCGAAGGCCGCGCCGTTGTCATCGCGGTCAACAAATGGGATATCGAGGACGAGCGCCAGGACAAGCTGAAAGCCCTGCTCGCCGCGTTCGAGCGCCACCTGCCCCAATTGCGCGGCGCCCCGCTGGTCACCGTCTCGGCCAAGACCGGAC
>CAJQNQ010000006.1 GCA_905479725.1 uncultured Paracoccaceae bacterium
GATTCCAGCCATTGCGTTCTCCTGTTGTTGTTACCCACTGGCGGGCTTGTCTTGTCGTTCTATATCGCACAGAGATTGTCAAACCCAGTTCGCTGAACATTACAGGAGTTGAATTCCATGCCCATGAGTGTCGGAAGCCGTCTGCCCGAGGCCACCTTTGTCCGTTTGGGCGAAAAGGGCCCCGAGGATGTTTCGCTGAGCAGCCTGACCGCCGGCCGCAAGGTGGTGATCTTTGCCGTGCCGGGGGCCTTCACGCCCACCTGTCATTCGGCGCATGTGCCCGGCTTCATTGCCAGCATGGACGCGCTGAAGGCCAAGGGGGTTGACGACGTGATCTGCATATCGGTCAACGACGCGCATGTGATGCGCGAATGGGGGGCCCAGACCGGCGCGACGGACGCGGGAATCAAGATGCTGTCAGACGGCACCGGCGCCTTCGCCAAGGCGATGGACATGGCATTTGACGCGGCGGTTGTCGGCATGATGGGGCGCTCGAAGCGCTATGCGCTGGCCGCCGAGGACGGGGTCATCACGGTGTGGCACCCCGAAGAAACGCGGGGCTGCGAAATGTCTGGCGGCCCGGCCATGGTTGCCGCGCTTTGATACGGGATCCGGGGGGCCATGCGCCCCCCGCGGTCTTATTGCGCCTGCCCCGCGGCCATACGGTCCATGGCGCGGGCCAGGTCGGTATCCAGCACGGTCAGCCCCTTGACGTCATGGGTGGTCAGCAGGACCGTGACCCGGTTGTAGGTGTTGCGCCATTCGGGGTGGTGATCCAGCTTTTCGGCCTCTAGCGCTGCGCGCGTCATCCAGCCGAACGCGGCGCTGAAATCCTTGAAACGGTAGGTCTTGGTCACGGCGTCGCGCTCGACCTCATGGGTCCAGCCGGCTGTCGCCAGGTCCGCGAGGGCGCTTTCTCGCTCGGAGCCGGTCAATCGGGCAGGTCGCATGGCGTGCTCCTTGGGTTTGTGACAGGGCGGGACCGGTGGTCACCGATGCAGATCCCGCACAATGCGAGCGAAGCGCACATCATGGCGGATCCCCGGAGCCGCGTCCCTCGGGTTTTCGCATCGAAAAGAGGCTCGATCAAGGGCCCGCGTCCCCGCCATCGGGCCGCCGGAACGGCGCGAAGGTGTTCAGATACTCCATGTCGTCCTCGACGGCGCGCCCTTCGCGTTGCAGGTACTCCTCGACCGCCCTGGCAAAGCCCGAATTGGCGAACCAGTGCAGCGAATGCACCGGCGCCGGCAAATAGCCGCGCGCCAGCTTGTGCTCGCCCTGCGCGCCGGCCTCGACCCGTTTCAGACCCTGCGCCAGCGCCCAGTCTATCGCCTGATAATAGCACAGTTCGAAATGCAGGCAGGGGTGATCTTCGATGCAGCCCCAGTATCGCCCGAACAACGTGTCCCGCCCGATGAAATTCAGCGCCCCGGCGACAGGCCTGCCATCACGCAGCGCCAGCATCAGCACCATGTCGTCGCGCAGCGTTTCCTGCGCGATGGCGAAAAAGGCGCGCGTCAGGTAGGGGCGGCCCCATTTGCGGCTGCCGGTGTCCTGGTAGAAGGTCCAGAACGCGTCCCAATGCTCGGGTTGCAGGTCGTCTCCGGTCAGGGCAACGATCCGCCCGCCGAAACCCTGCGCCTGCATGCGCTCGCGCCGAATGGCCTTGCGCTTGCGCGACGACAGGGCCGACAGGAACCCGTCAAAATCACCGTAACCCGCGTCCTGCCAATGGAATTGCTGCGTGACCCGGTGCAGGAACCCTTCCTGCACGCCCAGCGCGGCCTCGTCTGCGGTGCAAAAGGTGATGTGGGCCGAGGACAGGTCATTTCCGGCGGTGATGTCCTTGAGCGCGCGCAACAGGATGGGCCGCAATTCGGGCGGCCCCAGCAGGCGCGCGCCGGTGGCCGGCGTGAACGGAACCGCCGATTGCAGCTTGGGGTAATAGGACCCGCCCGCGCGCTGCCAGGCTTCGGCAAAGGCGTGATCGAAGATGTATTCGCCCTGGCTGTGCGCCTTGGCATAAAGCGGCATGGCGGCCAGCAATCGTCCGTCCTGATGCAGGCTCAGATGCTTTGCCTCCCACCCGGTGCCCGGCCCGACCGAGCCGGACGCCTCGAGCGCCGACAGGAACCGATGGGTGGTGAACGGATCCACCGGTCGGCCGATGGCCGCGCCGGTCAGGGCATCCCAGTCACGGGCGGGTATCTGGTCGATGGCATCGTTGATCGCAATCTGCACGCTGTTCCCTTCGCTGGGTGCCGCAAACCTGTCCACATGGGCGGTCAGGTCAAGGGATGGGCGGCAAATACTGCTCGAACGTGATGTTCTGCGCGATCTCGCGCGCCTGGGCCTCTTGCGCGGCGGATTTGATCGTCCAGCACAACACCGCAGCACCCGCAGCTTTCAATTCCGCAACGCGCGGGTTTTGCAGGTCTTCCCAATCGTGCGAGATGAACGCCGCCCCAACGTCGTCGTAATCCGCGATCGCGGCCAAACGGAGGCGATGGGCTTCGGCGGCCGCGGTGTCCGGAAAATCCGCGCGGGGGAAGGCATCGGTCGTCAACCCGCGCGGGACCTGCGGAACAAGCCGCGACATCGTGCCAATCATCGAGGGGTTGTAGGACATCACAGCCACCGGGCCGAAATAGCCGGTCAGCGCCTGAGCCGTTGCCTGTTCCAGCCGCCCGTTCGTGGGGCCCATCACGCCCGATTGATCCTTGAGTTCGAGCAGCAAGGGCACGCGCCCGCCCACCAAATCCAACACCTGCACCAGCGTTGGCATCGGCTCTTTGCTGTCACCCAGCCCGACACGTTGCAGCGCCGCCGCCGTCAGCCCCGAGACGGGTCCGGTGGCGGCGGTCATCCGCTCCAACGTGCCGTCATGAAACACCATCGCCACGCCATCGGCGCTGATCTGCACGTCGACTTCGATCCCGTAGCCCGCAGCCACGGCGGCGCGCACCGCAGCCGCCGAGTTTTCGGGGCGTCCCTGCGCGCGGTCATGCAGCGCACGGTGCGCCAGCGGACGCCAGAGGAAGCTGTCTGGCAAGGCGGGGCGCATCACTTGACCTCGAAAATCGCCTCGATCTCGACCGCGACGCCCAACGGAAGGGAGACGACCCCCACCGCCGAGCGCGCGTGGCGACCGGCTTCGCCCAGCAGGTCCACCAGCAGATCGGACGCCCCGTTGATGACCTTCGGCTGATCGGTGAAATCAGACGTGCAATTGACGAAACCGACCAGTTTGACCACCCGTTCA
>CAJQNQ010000007.1 GCA_905479725.1 uncultured Paracoccaceae bacterium
GATAAGCAAAGCCAACGCCCAGACCAGGAAAGGACGGGACGTCAATGAACAAACCAAACGACAACCCCGCAGATCCGTTCAAAAAGGCACTCGCCGAAGCCACCAAAGCTATGGCCAACGAGCCTGAGCTGAACGTCTCCTACACCGTCGATCCCGCTGGCATGTCCAACGACGCCATGCGTCTGCCCCAAGTCACCCGCCGCATGACCCGTGACGAGGTTTTGCTCGCCCGTGGCACCGCCGACGCCTACGCCATGCGCATCCGCTTCCATAACGAGAGCACCCACGCCCGCTACGCCCCGCAAGGCGAAATGGCGCGGTCCTTGTACGAATCCATGGAAACCGCCCGCTGCGAAGCCATGGGCGCGCGGCACATGCCCGGCACCGCCTCCAATATCGACGTAAAGATCCGCAACGAGGCCATCCGGCGCGGCTATGACCAGATGAAGAGCTCATCCGAGGCGCCACTGGCGGCCTCGGCCGGCTATCTGGTGCGCCATCTCGCCACCGGGCGTCCGCTGCCCGAGGGCGCCGACAATGTGATGGAGCTGTGGCGCGGGTTCATCGAATCCCAGGCAGGTGAGACGCTGGAGAACCTCGACGACAAGATCGCCGATCAGTCGGAATTTGCCAAATTTGCCCGCAAGATCATCGCCGATCTTGGCTATGGCGACCAGCTGGGCGATGACCCGGATGAGCTGGACGACAACCAGGACGACGAGGCCGAGGACAACGCCGAAGAGCAGCCCGATCCCGACAGCAATGGCGAGGATGACTCCGACGACGAACAGGCCGAGGCAGATGCCGAGCAGGCGCAGGAGCAACAGCAGGACGAAAGCCAGGCCCAGGTCTCGATGGATGAGATGGCCGACGAGGAACTGGCCGAAGAAACCGAGATGCCCGATGGCGAGGCACCGCTGGACCCGCCTCCACCGCCGCCCGTCTCCGAGGCAGATCCGGACTATAAGGTATTCCTCGACGCCAATGACGAAGAAATCGCCGCCGAAGAACTGGCGGAACCGGCAGAGCTGGAACGTCTGCGCGCCTATCTGGATCAACAGCTTGAGCCGCTTAAAGGCGCTGTCAGCCGCCTGGCCAACAAGCTGCAGCGCCGCCTGCAAGCGCAGCAGAACCGCTCCTGGGAGTTTGACCTGGAAGAGGGCATTCTGGATGCCGGCCGTCTGGCGCGGGTGATTGCCAACCCCACCACGCCGCTGTCCTTCAAGCGCGAAAAAGACACCGAGTTCCGCGACACTGTGGTGACGCTTTTGCTGGACAACTCAGGCTCCATGCGCGGGCGGCCCATTTCCATTGCCGCCATCTGCGCCGATGTTCTGGCCCGCACCCTGGAGCGCTGCAACGTCAAGGTCGAGATCCTCGGCTTTACCACCCGCGCCTGGAAGGGCGGGCTGGCGCGCGAGGCCTGGCTTAATGACGGGCGACCGCAGATGCCGGGACGGCTGAATGATCTGCGCCACATCATCTATAAATCCGCCGATACGCCCTGGCGCCGGGTGCGCCCCAATCTGGGGCTGATGATGAAAGAAGGCCTGCTGAAGGAAAACATTGACGGTGAGGCACTGGAATGGGCCCATCGCCGTATGATCGCCCGCCAGGAAGCGCGCAAGATCCTGATGGTGATTTCCGATGGCGCACCGGTGGACGATTCAACCCTGTCGGTCAACGCCGCGAATTTCCTGGAAAAACACCTGCGCGACGTGATCTCGATGATCGAAAAGCGCAAGGCGGTGGAATTGCTGGCGATCGGCATCGGCCATGACGTGACCCGCTACTATGAACGCGCCGTCACCATCACCGATGTCGAACAACTGGCCGGCGCGATGACCGAACAACTGGCCGCGCTGTTCGACACCGATCCACGCGCCCGCGCCCGGGTGATGGGCATGGCGAACATGATGCGGGGATAGACAGGTCGCGCAATGGATCGTTAGGCTGGTGCCTATGAGACCGATCTTGAGAAGCGCCGTGTTCGCAGCGGCCGTTGTGTTATCACCCGGCCCTGCCGCCGCCGCCGTCGACTGCGCGGCGCTGTTGGCCGGGTTGCGCGTCACGCCCATCGCGCCGGTGACGCGCGACGACGATGACGACACCTGTATCGCGCGCAATTTCGCGGCGCTGACGATGAACATCGACGCGGCCTTGCAGGCGATTCCGGTTGAGGGCCCGTCGGCCTTGATCGGGACGTGGCTGGGCGATGACGTGGCACTGCCGCTGGCCGGCGTCATGACCCCGGGCCAGGAGGTGCTGCGCATTTCGCAGGGTCCGCAGGATGGCACGATTGTGGTGCGGCAGTTTTGGTACAAGGCCCGCCTGCCCGGGCGCACAGCCGCGCCGTTCGATGCGCAGGGGGACTATGTCGGGCTGGTGTCGCAGGCGGTTCTGACGGTGCGCGCGGGCGGATATTTCACGCGCGACACTTTTGCAAACCCGGTCATCTACGCGCCGGGCCGGTTTCAGTTCCGCCGGTCTAATGAATTGTTCGTGCTGGCCCGGCTCAATCATTTCGACCGCACCGGGCGGTTCCTGAGGCACGGCGATACGATGGTCTTGCAAAGCGAGCGATTCCCGATCCCCCCGCAAACCGACATCTGGACCAACACGAGCACTTACACGCGCGTCACCGACGCCGCGCCCGATATCGCACTGCTGCTGGTGGCGACCCAAGACCTGAGCCAACTGCGCTTTTTCGACTGCTTCGCGCATCAGATCAGCGCCGGGCAAGGCCCGTTGCTCACCGCGCTTGCACCGCATTCGCTGGACGAAGTGCAAGCGTGGATGTTGCGCATCCTCAGCTTCCATCGACGTCTGGCGCAGCTTCAGGATCCCGACTTTGCGCTGCCCGAGGGGATGACCCGTGCCGAGGTTTACGGCCAGTTCCAGACCGAATTTGTCACGCTGATGGGCTCCCCGCTTGCGCAGCGTTTGGCGCAGATGGCGGGCACACCAGACGCACTGGGCTGCGTGCGCCCGAATTGAACGCAAAGCCTGGCCCAGTGGCAGTGCGCGCTGCCGCGTGCGGTGGATGCTGCGCCTCCTGCGGGGCCTAATGCGGGGCCTCGGTCACCAGTCCGGGCCGCACGCCCAACCCCATGGAAGCATCAATCACCGCGCCGTGCAAAACGGTGGAGTGCGGCCCCGCCAGAAAGCCAATCAGGGTGGCGATTTCAACCGGCTCGATCAGTCGCCCCTTGGGCAGGGCGGCCAGAAAACCCGCGCGTTTTTCCGGCGACATCGGATCCAGTGTCGAGGCGCGAAACATCGCCGTGTTGGTGGCGCCGGGGCACAGCGCGAACACATCCACCTCTGGTCCGGTCAATTCAGCGGCCAATTGCCGCGTCAGATGAGCGACGGCCGATTTGCTCATGCCATCCGACAGCGCAAACCCCGGAAATGCCGCGATCCCGCCTCCGACCGAGGCGATGTTGATGATCTTGCGCGGGCCGGGATGGCCGGTTCCGCGCAGGGCCAGAAACCCGCGGCACATGCTCAGCGTGCCGACCGCGTTGATCTGCATCATCAGCGCGTCTTGCTGCGCGGGATCGGGCGAAAACCCGGCCACGGTGGCCGACCCGACAGCGGCGTTGTTGACCAGAACATCCAGCCCGCCATGACGCGCCACAATGGCATCAAACAGCGTTGAAATGCCCGCGGGATCGCGCAGATCCAGCGGATGCGCGTCATCATCCGCCGGCGTGCCGTCAAACCCCGGCACATAGGTGAACAAGACCCGGAGACGCTGCGCGCGCAATTGCGCCACCGCCGCCGCACCGATCCCGCGCGCGCCGCCGGTCACCAGTGCTACGGGTGATGTCTGTGTCACTCTGACCCCCTGTAAAGACACGGCAAGGCTAGGGCGGCGGGCCGGGGAGTTTCAACCCATGATTTCGGCGCCGCCGCACATTCGCAAGCCATTGAAACCCCGGCAAAGCGGTGTCACCTTGCGCCGGACGCCACAGCACCCCGGGGGCCCGCGCATGTTCCAGAGCTACACCGCCACCACTTCGCCCGATCAGGGCCCGCCGCGGCTGGCCGCGTTGCGGGCGGAACTGGCGGCGCGAAGGATCAGCGGCTTTCTGGTGCCCCGCGCTGACGCGCATCAGGGTGAATATGTCAGCCCGCGCGATGAGCGGCTGGCCTGGCTGACCGGGTTCACCGGATCGGCCGGATTTTGCATCGCGCTGCCCAAGGCCGCCGGCGTGTTCATCGACGGGCGGTACACGTTGCAAGTGCGTGACCAGATCGCGCTCGACCACTTCGAGCCGGTGGCCTCACCCACCACCCCCGCCGCTGACTGGCTGCGCGCCAAGGCCGCGCCCGACGCGGTGATCGGCTATGACCCCTGGCTGCACACGCCCGAGGAAATCGGCAAGATCACCGATGGGCTGGCGGGCAGCGGCATCACCCTGCGCGCGCTGGACGACAACCCCGTGGATGCCATCCGCGCGCCCCTGCCCGCCCCGGCGTGCGGCGCTGTGCGAGAGCATCCGCTGCATCTGGCCGGGCGCAGC
>CAJQNQ010000008.1 GCA_905479725.1 uncultured Paracoccaceae bacterium
AAATCTGACGGACACTGCTCGGGCTCCTTGTGGAACTGCCTCTGATTTTTTCTTTTAAGTATAGACGGAAGTTGCGGAATTTCCAAGCGCCTTATCCAGGGGTGTCAACGCACGAGCCGCAGGTGTTGCCGCGGGGCCGCCTGCCCGGTGATAAGCGCGGTGTAGGGGTCATCGGGCGACAGCAGAAGATCGACCACCTGGCGCAGCAATTGCCGCCGCCCCGCCGCCGAATAGAACCCGCCCGGCAATTGGGAGGTTTCCAGCAAAAAGCGCCGGTAATCACGGTAGGCGCGCAGGTCCGGGCGCGTTGGGGCGGCGAAAAATTCCGGCAGGGGCTGGGTGGAAACGAATTCGGGCTTGTCATAGACCGCGTCGCCGAACACCTTCAGCGGCATCCCGCGCCACAAGACCTGCTGCGCGGCGGTCGAATTCACCGTCACCGCCGAACGCGCGTGATTGAGCAGCCCGGCCAGCTTGCCGCCACGGATGAAATGCACCCGGTTGGCCACGCCGTGAAGCGCCGACAGGCGACGGATATCGGCCTTCAGCCGGGTGCGCCCGTCCTCGAGCGGGTGGGCCTTGAACACCAGATGATGATGGCGCGGTGCGCCCTCGGCAAAACCCTTGATCGCGCAGTCCAGAAACGCGGCCATGGTGGAAAACGGGCTGTGCATCTGGAACGAGCTGTCATGTTCCAGCTGCAGCAGTGCCAGGTGATAGGGAAAGCCGCCTGTGCGCACACGCCACGTGGCCACGCGGCGTTCGATCGCGGTGAAGGGCATGGACACGAGCCGCTGAAGATACAGAAGGAACTCGGACCTGACGTTCAGCGCGCGGTGCGCTCGAAAGCCCCGGTAGGCCCGGTTCGCCAGCAACACCCAGGCGTGGTAGGCGAAGCCGTAAAACACGTGGTGGCGCATGTCGCCCCAATGGGCGGGGGCGTCGATCAGGTCGATCTCGCAGGCTTCCAGCGCCTTTTGCATCTGCCCGATGCTCAGGTCCATCAGCCGCGAATGCCCGTTCGAGCCGCCGCGCTCATAGGTCACCCACCAGGGGCGCAGATAGCCTTCCTCGAACACATGAACGGTGATGCCCGCCGCGCGGGCCTGCCGCACGGCTTCGGCGTGAATGAACCGCGTGTCGCCATATAGCACCAGGTCGGTGATCTGCAGCCGCGCCAGATGACCGGCGAGCGTATCGGGCCAGTCGTCCTGATCGCCGGTGAAGGGGATATACCCGCCGCGCCCCCAGAACGCCTGATCGCCCCGGTTGAACCCGATGCGCCAGACTTCGGCCCCGGCGCGGCGCAGCATGGTGCCCAGTTGCCGAAAGAACGGGCCATGTGGCCCCTGAAGAAAGAGGAAACGGCGATCATCGCCGGAGGTTCGGATCATGCCTGTGTCTCGCTGCCGTGTTTGGCCGTGTGGGGTGTTCCCCTTTTGTCAAAAGGATGCCAGAGATTGGGTCACTTATAAACCCCGAGGGTGGCCAAATGATGACCGCAACCGGGCAGGACCGCCGTTGCAAGGAGAAAAATCGCATGTTTACCGGGATCATCACCGATATCGGCCGGATCGTCGCGCTGGAGGAGCGCGGCGATCTGCGGGCGCGCATCGCGACGGGCTATGACGTTTCGGGCATCGATATCGGCGCCTCGATCGCCTGTGACGGTGTGTGCCTGACCGTGGTGGCGCTGGGGGACCGGCCCGAAGCCTGGTTCGACGTGGATATATCCGCGGAATCGGTCTCCAGAACCGCGATCGGCGGCTGGGCGGTCGGTCGCCGGGTAAATCTGGAACGCGCGCTGAGGGTCGGCGACGAATTGGGCGGGCATATCGTGTCCGGGCATGTGGACGGCGTGGCCGAGGTGACCGGTCTGCGGCGCGAGGGTGACAGCACGCGGCTGAGTTTCACCGCGCCGCCGGAACTGGCGCGGTTTATCGCGCCCAAGGGCTCGGTCGCGTTGAATGGCACGTCGCTGACGGTGAACGAGGTCGAAGGCTGCACCTTCGGCGTCAACCTGATCCCGCACACGCAAGAAGTCACGACCTGGGGCGATGTGGCCGTGGGGGATGGGGTCAATCTGGAGATCGACACCCTGGCCCGCTATGTCGCGCGGATGCGCGAGTTCGACCCGACCTGAATTGGAAAAATGAGCCGCTGGCGCGGCGTTCCCTTTGTGCACCGCCTTGGGGCGGTGCGGATCGGGGCGCTGCCCCCGCCGCCGGTGGCGGCCCCCCCGGGATATTTGGCGCACAAAGATGACAGGGGGCTGATTTGCCGGCGGGCTGATTTTTCGGCGGGCGATTGACGCGCGCCGGGTGTGCGGCTAAGCGGGGGCGGCGCGGATGGCTGGACGGTCGCGGGCCCCTGGGGGTTCGAGGAAAGTCCGGACTCCATGAGACAACGGTGCCGGGTAACGCCCGGCGGGGGCAACCCCAGGGACAGCGCCACAGAGAACAGACCGCCCCGCCTTCGGGCGCGGGTCAGGGTGAAACGGTGGGGTAAGAGCCCACCGCGGGACGGGCAACCGGACCGGCATGGCAAGCCCCACCGGGAGCAATGCCGAATAGGGACCCCGCGCGGGTATGATCGGCCGGGTTTTCGGACCTTGTCGATATCGCCGCAGGGACATCTCAGCCCAGGGGTCCGGGTTGGCAGCTTGAACCCGCCGGCAACGGACGGGTCAGATGAATGGTCGTCGCCGGGGCAACCCGGAACAGAATCCGGCTTACAGGCCATCCGCGCTTTTCGAAACAGCCCGTCATTTCCGCCTTTTTTAGCCTGGATCGCCATATTTATGCCCGATCCGGGGGCTAGCGTGACCTGTGTTCGGAGCGGCGCCATGAGTCGTCGTGTCCTGCGCCGGGGCGAACCCGGTCGCGGGCCCTGTCGGCACTACTGCTTTGGTTTCGGAAGGTATTGGTTTCGGTATGACGGAAGTATCTGCCCGCAAGCGATTGTTTGCTCAGACCTATCGGCGCAAACCCTATACCGGCGCTCCGCGTCCGCGATTGCTGGGTGGGCAGGCGCTGGCGCAGGCGCAGCGTTTGAGTCATGCGTCGATGCGGCCCGCGGTTCTGTCGGTGACCCTGTTCGTCGTGGATTTGCTGATCGTTGCGCTGGCCGGTCGCGTCGGTTTTGCCCTGGGTCAGACCCTGCCGCTGAACGGGGCGGAAGTCTGGGCTGTGTCCTGGCTGGGTGCGTTGATTGTCGTGGGTGTGATCCGGGCGCTGGGGGGCTATGCGTTTCGCCGGATGCGTGCCACAGCCCGGGGCGCCGTGATCGGGCTGGCGGGGCTGGTGATCGGCCTTGCGGCGCTGAAACTGGTGTTGAGTTCTGCCGGGTTGAGAGACCTGGCGATCGAGTCCTGGCTGATCCTGTGGGCACTGGCGGCGACGGGACTGATCGGTGCTGTGCGTGTCTTCATCGGATTGCGGATCCGCACGCTGACGCAGACCGGGCGGCTGGAGCACCGGATCGTGCTGGTCGGCGGCGGTGACAATCTGGCGCCGATGATCAGGGAGATCGACCGGGAACGGCGCTTCGGGCGGCGCATGTGCGGCTTTTTCGATGAGCGCGGCGACCGGCGCTCGCCCGCGATGGTGGCGGGATATCACAAGATGGGCGATGTCGACGATCTGGTGGAATTTGCCCGCGCGGCGAAGATCGACACGGTGATTGTGGCCATTCCGGGGGCCTCGCAACAGCGCATTCACGATCTGCTGGCGCGCCTGTTCGTGCTGCCGGTGAATATTCGCGTGCTCGAAGGGGCGGAGGTGCCCGAATATTCGCGCAAGCGTCGGTCCCGCATCGGCCCGTTCAGGCTGATCGAGATCTACACGCGGCCCTTCGATGGCGCGCGCGCCGTGCAGAAGCGGGTCTTCGATATTGTGTTTGCCTGCCTTGCCATTGTTCTGCTGGCGCCGGTGATGGTGGTCATTGCGGCGCTGATAAAGCTGGAATCGCGCGGGCCGGTTCTGTTCGTGCAAAAACGGCACGGGTTCAACAACAAGCCCATTCAGGTGTTGAAGTTCCGGTCGATGTATTCCGACATGTGCGATCCGACCGCCGTGAAGGCCGTGCGCCGGGGGGATGCCAGGGTCACGCGGATCGGCCGGTTCATCCGGCGGGCGTCGATTGACGAATTGCCGCAGTTCTTCAATGTGCTGCGCGGCGAGTTGTCGCTGGTCGGGCCGCGTCCGCATGCCATGGCGGCGCGCACCGGGGATATCCTTTATGACCAGGTGACCGAGGCCTATTCGGCACGCCACAAGGTCAAGCCGGGGATCACCGGATGGGCGCAGATCAACGGTTGGCGGGGAGAGATGAACAACCCCGACAAGATCCGCGCGCGCATCGAGCATGATCTGTATTACATCGAGAACTGGTCGCTGTGGCTGGATTTCAAGATCTTGATGATGACGCCCTACAGCCTGGTTACCACCCGGAACGCCTACTGAGTGAAAAACGCGAAACCCGGGCATATGGGCGTTGACTCTGCGCCGGGGTTGCGTAAAAGGCGGGCTTCATAGGAATTCATCGGTAGCCCTGACGCTGCCGTGCGCAGGAGATACCCATGGCGAAGCCGACGACGATCAAGATCCGTCTGAACTCGACGGCGGGCACCGGCCACTTCTACGTGACCAAGAAGAACGCCCGCACGATGACCGAAAAGATGGTGATCCGGAAATTCGATCCGGTGATCCGTCAGCATGTCGAATACAAGGAAGGCAAGATCAAGTAAGATCTGCCCTCTGCCAAGACCCTGAAAAGCCGCGCATGTCCTGCGCGGCTTTATTGCATTTGCGTGGGCGTATGGGCGCGCGGATCACGCGGACACGTTTTTGGGATGGCGACGGGGTGAAATCGCCGCGGCGGCACCTTATGTGAATAGTGTTAACATGTGATGACCCGCATCGAAGGAGCGATCAGATGAGCGAACACAAGAAGACCGACAGCACCCGGAAAGACGCCGATCAGGGGCGCAAGAGCTGGGTCGAGGAAATCGAGGTTGCCGGTGAAAAGCTGGTGGCGCTGGTGCGCGAATTGGCGCAGGACGCCAGCGTGCGCAAGATCCGGGTGAAATCACCTGGCGGCGATGTGGCGGTGGAAATCCCGCTGACCATCGGCGCGATTGCCGGCGGGGCGGTGGTCATCGCCGCGCCCGTTCTGGCGGTTCTGGGGGCGCTGGCCGCGTTTGTCGCCAAGCTGCGGGTGGAAATCATCCGCGAGTCCGAAGCCGACACGACAGCGCCGGCAGCGCGCGAAGATCAAGACGACTGACCGGGCGCGCTGCCGGCAGCGAAAAAGGGCCGGTGCATCGCTGCACCGGCCCTTTGTTCGGATTGCCCAAACCAGGTTATTCCTGGCTGCCCATGAACATCAGCAGGAACTGGAACATGTTCAGGAAGCTGATATAGAGGCTCAGCGCGCCATCATAGGCGGCCTTGTCCAGCCATTCCTGATCGCCCTGCGCCGCGTGGGCGACATAGGTGTTCTTGATGTCCTGCGTGTAGAACGCGGTCAGACCGGCAAACACCAGCACACCGATCCCCGAAATCGCGAACATCATGGCCGGCGATTGCAGGAAGATGTTGACGACCATCGCAATCAGCAAGCCGATCACGCCCATCATCAGAAACGTGCCCATGCCCGACAGATTGCGCTTCGTGGTGTAGCCGAACAGGCTGAGACCGGCGAAGGCAATGGCCGTGACAAGGAAGGTCTGCACGATCGAATAATCGGTATAGACCAGAAAGATCGAGCTGAGCGAGATGCCGATCAGCGCGGCGAAGGCGAAGAAGCCCAGTTGCGCCGCAGCGGCCGAGCGACGCAGCAGTGCGCCCCAGCCGAAGAAGATGAACGCCAGCGGCGCGAACATTACAACCCAGCGCAGCGGCGAGGTATAGAGCAGCGCGCCCAGGCCGGTCAGGTATTCGCCCTGCCGGATCATCATCAGCTGGCCGTCGGCGTTGGCCGCAGCGGACGAGGCATCGCCCGTGACCGCCAGCCCGGCAATCGCCCAGGCGCCCGCCGCCGTGATCAGCATGCCCACGGACATCGTGCCGTAGACCTTGTTCATATGTGAGCGTAGCCCAGCGTCGATCTGGGCGCTGAGTGCCTGAGAGGCCGTCGAGCGCATCGACTGTGAGTTGGCCATGAAATCCTCCGTTGGAATACTGACATCCGCCGCCCCGCTCGGGACGGCGATTGCCTGTAATATCGGTGCCCGCGCGCCGCTTTTCAAGGATTTCCGTCAGGAAAACGAAAGGCGTCAGCAACGCCAGACGCGCGGCGCGTCCCAGAACGGGCGGCGGGCTTCGGCGCGTGCTTGCGTGGCGGTCAGACCGATGTCGTCCAGGCGTTCGGCCGGCAGGTCGGCCAGGGCGCGGCGCTGGCGGGCCAAGGCCATCATCTGGCCCAGCGAGGGCAGCGCAAACAGGCTTGCACGGAGGGAAACGGGGCCGCGGGCTGAAGCCGCGACAGAGGAAAGATAGGCCATCGGGCGCTCCTGTTCATCATGTGTTGATATGTGATGTTCGAGTCGGTGAGCATCACCGCTGTTGATTGAATAGCGAAGATCGGCGTATAAGAACAACGAATGTTCTTTATATGATACATCAAGGGTTGTGATATGCGCAGAAACCTGGACCTGGCGGCCATGCGGGCGCTGGCTGCAATCGCGGATTTTGGCGGTGTGACGCGCGCCGCCCATGTGCTCAATCTGACGCAGTCGGCGGTGTCGATGCAGATCAAGCGGCTCGAGGAATCGCTGGATCTGACACTTCTGGACCGCACCGGACGGGGTGTGCAACTGTCCGCCTCGGGCGAGCAGTTGCTGACCTATGCGCGCCGCATCCTGGCGTTGAACGACGAAGCGGTGTCGCGCCTGACGGATACCGTGTTCGAGGGCGAGATCGTGATAATCGTGCCCGCCGACATCGTGTATCCCCATATTCCTCAGGTTTTACGGCATTTCAACACGCTCTACCCCCGGATCAAGGTGCAGTTGCAGGCGCGCAATACGCGCAAGGCCAGGGAATCATTCCTGGCCGGGGATTGTGACCTGATCCTGACCACAGAAAGCCGATGCGACCCGGGCGGCGAGACGTTGACCCGGTTGCCGCTTGTGTGGATCGGCGCGCCGGGCGGACAGGCATGGCGCCAGCGCCCGCTCAGGCTGGCACTGGGGCGGTATTGCATGTTCCGCCCAGGCATCGTGGCGGCGCTGGATGCGGCAAAGGTGCCCTGGGAGGCGGCGGTCGAATCCGAATCGGACCGCACGCTGGAGGCCGCGGTCAGCTGCGACATGGCGGTTCACGCCCTGTTGGCCGGCACCGAGCCGCCCCATGCCGAACGCATCAATCACGGCGGAGCCCTGCCGGACCTGACCAGCCACCTGGTGAACCTGTATATCCGGCCCGGAATGGACAAGCCCGGGGTCGATGCGCTGGCGCAACTGCTGCGCAAGGCCTGGGATTGCCGCGAGGAGCCGGCGCGCGCGGCCTCGGTGGCGGCTTCGGTGGCGGCTTCGGCGGCGGCTTCGGCGGCGGCGGCGGAGTGACCCGCCGCCGTGCCCGTGAACGTCAATCCAGCATCGTCACCACGACCTTGCCGGTGGATTTGCGGCTGCGCATCAGCTCCATCGCCTCGCCGGTTTGTTCCAGCGGCAGCGCATGGCTGACATGCGGCTTCAGGCGCCCCTTGGCGTAAAGGCCCATCAATTCGCCCAGCGACCCGGTCAGAACCTCGGGCCGGAAAGAAGCATAGGCGCCCCAATAGACGCCGATCACGTCAATATTCTTGACCAGCAGGATATTGGCGGGGAATTGTGGCACCTGCCCGGCGGCAAAGCCGATGGTCAGGAACCGGCC
>CAJQNQ010000009.1 GCA_905479725.1 uncultured Paracoccaceae bacterium
GGTGGCGGTCCTCGTGGACATGGGACAGGCCGGCATGACGCCGTGTTCTGGCATTGTCGGACTTCAGCGTCAGATCCAGCTTCTGGCCGTTCATGGTGAGTGTGCCCTTGCCCGGCATCATCCCCGCCAGCACTTCCAGCAGCGCCGATTGCCCGTTGCCGGCCACGCCTGCGACGCCCAGGATCTCGCCCGCGCGGATATCCAGATCAATGCCACGCAACCGCTCGACCCCGTATCTGTCGATCACCTGCAAACCGCGCGCGGACAGCACCACATCGCCGGGCTCGGCCGGGGTCTTGTCCACCTCCAGCAACACCTTGCGGCCAACCATGAGTTCCGCCAGTTCGGTGGGGCTGGTGTCGGCGGTGGTGACGGTGGCGACCATTTCGCCGCGCCGCATGACGCTGACCTCGTCGGTCACATCCATGATTTCGCGCAGCTTGTGGGTGATCAGGACGATGGTCTTTCCCTGCTCCTTAAGCCCGCGCAGGATGCGAAACAGATGATCGGCCTCGGCCGGTGTCAGCACGCCGGTGGGCTCGTCCAGGATCAGGATATTGGCTTCGCGATACAGCGCCTTCAGGATTTCGACGCGCTGTTGATGGCCGACCGAGAGTTCCTCGATCAGCGCATCGGGGTCGACGTTCAGTTCGTAGTCATCGGCCAGTTGTGTCAGCAGCGTGCGCGCGCGGCCCAGCGACGGCGTCAGCCGCTCGCCCCCTTCGGCGCCCAGGATGACATTCTCCAGAACGGAAAAATTCTCGACCAGCTTGAAATGCTGGAACACCATGCCGATGCCCTGACGGATCGCGTCCTGGCTGTCGGTGATGGTCGTGAGCTTGCCGCCGATCAGGATTTCCCCGGCGTCGGCCTTGTAGAACCCATACAGGATCGACATCAGCGTCGATTTTCCGGCACCGTTTTCACCGATGATGCCGTGGATGGTGCCCTGCTGCACCCGGATATTGATATCCTTGTTCGCCTGGACCGGGCCAAATGCCTTCGATATCCCGCGAAGCTCAATGGCGGGGGCGGCAGGATCTGCCGCCCCTTTGGTCCTGTTGGCGACCATGTCGAAGCGGCCTCAGTCGACCGAGATCGGGCAGGAATTGTCCGACATGTAGTCGTGAACCACCAGGTCCCCGGCAACGATCGATGCTTCAGCCGCGGCCACCGCATCGCGCATATCCTGGGTAATCAGCGCCTCGTTGTTTTCGTCCAGCGCCCAGCCAACGCCGCCAGCAGCCAGGTCCATCACGAAGACACCGGTTTCCATGCTTGCGCCTTCCGAGAAGGCGGCGAACACGGCATTGTCCACGCGCTTGAGCATCGAGGTCAGAACCTGGCCCGGGTGCAGATAGTTCTGGTTGCTGTCCACGCCGATCGACAGAATGTCGCTATCGGCCGCGGTTTGCAGAACGCCCACGCCGGTGCCGCCAGCCGCGGCATAGACCACGTCAGCGCCCTGGCTGATCTGGGCCGAGGTGATTTCACCGCCGCGCACGGGATCGTTCCAGGCGGCCGGGGTGGTGCCGGTATAGTTGATGATGACGTTGGCGTCAGCGTTGGCCGCCATCACGCCCTGCGCATAACCACAGGCAAAGCGGCGGATCAGCGGAATGTCCATGCCGCCGACAAAGCCGACGGTGCCCGTCTCGGATGCCATGGCGGCCAGCACGCCCACCAGATACGAGCCCTCTTGTTCGGTGAACAGGATCGACCGCACATTCGGTGCTTCGACATAGCCGTCAACGATGGCAAAGGTCGTGTCCGGATAATCCGGTGCGACCTGCTCAAGCACCGAGCTGAACGCGAAGCCCGTCATGACAATCGGGTTCGAGCCGGATTCAGCCAGGCGGCGCAGCGCCTGCTCGCGCTGGGCTGCGGATTGCATCTCGATATCGCGGTAGCTGCCCCCGGTTTCGGCGGCCCAGCGCTCGGCCCCGCCGAACGCGGCCTCGTTGAACGATTTGTCGAACTTGCCACCAAGATCGAAGATCAGCGCGGGTTCCGCCCAGGCGGCCCCGGCCAGCAGCGCGGAAACGGCGGTTGCGCCCAGAAAAGTGCGGGTCAGTTTCATGTGGTTATTCTCCCTGTTGTGTCGAATGGCCCCCGGGGTGTGCCCTCGGTGGCTGAGCCGACGTATCGGTTCATCAGACATCTAGGTCCAGCGGCATGGGGGCCGTCAAGCAGTTTTTACCAAACGGACAAGGTTGTGGAATCGTCTGGCTGCCGGGAGGTTAAAGATCAGGCGAGAGACTTGCAAAGGCTCATTGCGGCGACCTTCTGGCCGCTTTCCGCTACGTAATAGCCCGGCCTGCGGCCATTTTGCGCATAGCCGCAGGCCGCATACAGCGCACGTGCGGGGGCGTTGTTCTCGGCCACTTCCAGGAAAGCGTCCGCCGCGCCGCGAACCCGGGCAATGGTTTCGAATCGGGCAATCAGGTCACGCGCCAGTCCCAGGCGGCGGGCTTCGGGCGCGGTGGCCAGTGTCAGGATCTCGGCCTCGCCCGCCACGGCCCGACCCAGCAAAAAGGCGCGACCCTGCGGATCCGCAATCAGAAACGTGTGCGGGCTGTCCAGTTGCGCGCCGAAGCTGGCTGCGTTCCAAGGCGGTGGCTGGCGAAAGCATCGCGCGTGCAAGGCGGCCAGCGCGTAGGGGGTCATTCGATCAACACCGGTGCAGACCCGGACGGTGGCGCGGCATCGGGGGCGCGCAGATACAGGGGGGCCGGGCGGGGCTGCGGTTGATCCATCCGTGCGGCTGTCAGGCGGGCAATGGCCACGGCCAGCGGATATGCCGGGGCATTCAACCCCTCGCCAAGGGCGTCAGGTGGTGGGTGCTCTGCCAACTGCGGGGTGCCACCGGGCATTCTCACCCAGAGCTGCCCGCGCAGGGCCGGCACGGCAACCGGCAGCGATGGGTTGTCCAGCGCCAGCGCATCGAACCGGCTGACGCCGATCGCCGGGATATTCAGCGCCAGCGCCAACCCGCGCGCTGCCGAAACGCTGATGCGGATGCCGGTGAAATTGCCCGGGCCAATACCGACGCCGATCGCGTCCAGCGAGTCCCAGCGCGCACCCGCGCCGGTCAGCAGCGTTTCGAGCATCGGAACAAGGGTCTCGCCCTGGCCTTTCTGCATCGGGGTATCCGCCTGCGCCAA
>CAJQNQ010000010.1 GCA_905479725.1 uncultured Paracoccaceae bacterium
CGCGGTCTGCACCGGGCCGGCATAGGCCAGCCGGTCGAAATAGACATAGGCGATGACATAGCCCGGCATGGTCATCGGCAGCATCAGCGCCCATTGCAACACGCCGCGCCCGCGAAAGTCGAAACCGGCGATCAGCCAACCGGCGCCCACGCCCATGGCCGACGCCAACGCGACCGTCAGCACCACCAGCATCAGACTGTTGCGCAGATAGCGCGGCAGCACGGTGGCGGCCAGATGCGCCCAGGCCCCGTCCGAGGGCACAAAGACCTGCGCCAGAACCGCCACGATGGGCAGCGCGATCAGCGCCGCGACAATCAGCGCGCCGATGCTCCAGAAACTGATGATCCGGCGCTTTTGGTGCACCGGGGCCGCTTGGGCGGTCAAGGCCATGCCGCGCTCCTGCTTTTCCGCCCTGCCCTAGCCCAAGTGAACGGCCCTGTCCAGATATCCGATTCTTATTGTCAGAATTAGGATGATGCGCTAAGACGCCCGCATCCGCGCCACGCGGATTTAGCCCACGCCGACCCAGCCGCAAAGCGCCAGGCAGGCTAACACTGACAGAGGACACCATGCTGCGTTTCACAACCGCTCTCGGCCTTTCACTGGCCATCGCCGCCCCGGCCCTGGCTCAAGAGGTCAATCTCTACTCATCTCGCCACTACGACACGGATCTGCAGATCTACGAGAATTTCACCGCAGAAACCGGAATTGCCGTCAACCTGATCGAGGGATCTGGCGAGCAACTGATCCAGCGGATCGTCACCGAAGGCATCAACAGCCCCGCCGATCTGTTCATCACGGCGGATGGTGGCCGCCTGTATGCCGCCGCGCAAGCTGGTATACTGCAGCCCGTGGACAGCGCCGTTCTGGAAGCCCGCGTGCCGCAGTCCATGCGAGACCCGGACAACCTGTGGTTCGGCCTGACCGCCCGCGCCCGCGTGATCTTTACCCGCGCCGACACCGAACGCCCCGACTGGCTGAACGATTACGAAGACCTCGCGGATCCGCGTCTTGCCGGCGAAATCTGCATCCGCAGCTCCTCGAACATCTATAACATTTCGCTCATGGCCGAGATGATCGACGCCCTTGGCGCCGAAGCCGCACAGGACTGGGCGCAAGGCGTCGCCAACAACCTGGCCCGCCCCCCGCAGGGCGGAGACCGGGATCAACTGCGCGCGCTGGCCGCTGGCGAATGCTCGGTCGCCGTGTCGAACAGATATTACTGGGGTGCCCTCGCCGCCTCCAGCGATCCGGCCGATATTGCCGTGGCGCAAGCCGTGTCCTTCTTCTATCCCAACCAGGACAACCGCGGCGCGCATGTGAACATCTCGGGCGCCGGAGTTGCGGCCAATGCCCCCAACCGTGAAAATGCGATCCGCTTTCTGGAATTCCTGATATCCGACGAAGCCCAGCAATTGCTGGCCGACGGCAACAACGAGTCTCCGGTGGTTGATGGGGTCGCGATCACCGGCCCGATCGCACCTTTCACCGAGTTCAAGAGTTCGGACGTCAATGTCTCGATCTACGGGCGGAACGCCCGTCAGGCCACCGATATTTTTGACATTGTCGACTTCCCTTAAGGCGCCCGGCAACTACATCCATGAATTCTGGGGGCGGGTCATCATCCGCCCCTTTAGTGACTTGTTTCCCGCACACGTCGCCACAGGGCGGCCCCGCGCCCCTTGCGAACAAAGGACCCCTCGCCATGCCCGACACCGACTATACGCCGCCCAAAGTCTGGACCTGGGATCAGGAAAGCGGCGGGCGTTTTGCTTCGATCAACCGTCCCATTGCCGGACCAACCCATGACAAGGATCTGCCGATCGGCAACCACCCGATGCAGCTGTATTCACTGGGCACTCCCAATGGAGTTAAAGTCACGATCATGCTGGAGGAACTGCTGGCCAAAGGCCATGCCGGTGCAGAGTATGACGCCTGGCCGATCAATATTGGCGAGGGCGATCAATTCGGATCGGGCTTTGTCGCGATCAACCCGAATTCGAAAATTCCCGCGCTGATGGACCACGGCGGCGACACACCCGTGCGGGTATTCGAATCCGGATCGATTCTGATGCATCTGGCGGAAAAATTCGGCGAATTTCTGCCCGCAAGCGGCGCGGAGCGAACCGAAGTGCTGAACTGGCTGTTCTGGCAAATGGGGTCCGCTCCCTATCTGGGCGGTGGGTTTGGCCATTTCTACGCCTATGCCCCCGAGAAGATGGAATACCCCATCAACCGCTTCGCGATGGAGGTGAAACGCCAGCTTGACGTGCTGGACTGCAACCTGGCCGAGCGCCCCTACCTGGCCGGAGACACCTATTCCATCGCCGATATCGCCACCTACCCCTGGTATGGCCGGTTGGTCGAAGGCGGAGCCTACGATTCAGAGGAATTCCTGTCGGTGCATGAATATACCAACGTGATCCGCTGGGCCGCCGACGTCAGGGCCCGCCCCGCAGTGGCACGCGGCCGCCGTGTCAACCTGCGCGGCGAAGGCAATATCGAGGAACGCCACGACGCCATCGATCTGGACTGAGATTTAGGGGGCGTTGCCCCCTCGACGACCCCGCCTGCGGCGGCGCCGCCTTCACCCCCAGGATATTTGGGGCACAAAGATGGGCAAATTTTAATCAAATTGCCCCAACATCTTTGTGCCGAAAAATATCCCGGGGAGGCCGCAGGCCGGGGCAGAGCCCCAAATTCGCGCCGCCCGAAAGGCGGGGCTGAAAACAGCAAAGGCCGGGGTCTCCCCCGGCCTTTCAGACTGCTGACAAACCCCGTCATATTGGCGGGGTTTTGTTTTGGTGTGTGAGGCTGTGTACTGGTTCAGACCGGCCGAGGCGGGAGTGGCCATAGGGCCATTGCGATCTTCTTGATGTTCTGGGCGGTTGCGGCGAGCAGGGCTTGGGCCTGGACTTTGGCGCGGGACCGGAAGCGCGCATATCGGTGGCCGAAGAGTTGCTTGGCATCTGCAAAAGAGCGCTCCACGGTTTCCTTTCGTCGTTTGTAGAGCGCTTTGCCCCAGTCGGTCAGGCGGTGGGCATCGACCCGATCACGGGCGTCGGCCCAGACGTGGCGGGTGACGGTTTTCTGTGCCTTGGCGTTGGTGGTGCAGGAGGCCAGCAGCGGGCAGCTTCGGCACTTGGAAGGCGCGGATTTATAGTGGCGGTATCCGTTTCTGTCCGTCGTGGCATAAGGGATCATCTGGCCTTCTGGGCAACGATAGGCATCCGCGCCCGCGTCATACTGAAACGCCCGCTTGGACAGCATTCCCTTCGGCCCTGACGGACGCAGATACCCGGTCACGCCGAGGATGTCGCGATCTTCCAGCCCCTTGGCGATGGGCGCGCTGGCATAGCCCGCGTCCAATCCGACCGCCTGCACGTCAAAGCCGAACCGCGCGCGCTGCCGGTCCAGTCGCCCCAGATAGGGAATGCTGTCATGCACATTGGCGGGGGTGACAAAGGTGTCGGTGATGATTGCGCAGCGCCCATCCACTGTACGATGGTCCAGGTAAAAGAACCCTTTCGGCTTGCCGTCACGCACCATGTAGCCTGCGTCGGGATCGGCGCGGCTGATCTTGGTCTCTTTCACCGGCGGCTGGCGATCCCTGGGTTTGAGGGGCTTTTTGCCGTGGGCCGCACGGTCAGTGGCAATGGCGGCATCCAGATCACCCCAATAGGCGGCGCGGGACTTGGCCACCATCTCCTTGTCGTAGCGCCCCTTGTTGGCGTTGGCCTTCAGATGCGTGCTGTCGGTGTAGAGCACCTCGCCGCCTACCAGACCCCGCGCGATGGCCTGCTCGACAATGTGATCGAAGATGCGCTGCGCCACATCCGTCCCGTCAAACCGCCGGCGCCGGTTCTGGCTGAACGCGCTGGCGTCAAACACCCGATCGGTCAGACGCAGCCCGATGAACCAGCGATAGGCCACATTCACTTCGATCTCGCGCATCAACTGTCGCTCGGATCGGATGCCGAACAGGTAGCCAACAAACAGCGCCTTGAACAGTTGCTCGGGCGCAATCGGCGGGCGGCCATTGTCCGGACAATAGAGAGCTTCGGTCATCTCCCGGATGAACCCGAAGTCAATCGCGGCATCGATCTTGCGCAAAAGATGATCGGCAGGAACCAGTTGCTCCAGCGTCACCAACTCAAGCTCGGTCTGCCGCGGGGAGGGCTTCTTCAACATACCCCATTGAATCAAAAGTCCCCGCACAAGGCGAGGACTTTGTCAGCAGTCTGAAGCGCGCCCTGCCGGGCGCGCTTGTTGTTCTGGTTGCGATGGAGAGGCGCTGCCTCTCTGGGCCTGCGGCCCATTCACTCCGGGATATTTTGGGCACAAAGATGGGTCAGGGTGCGTTGAAATAGCACGTCAGGATGCGGCCGTAGATCGCCTTCAATTTGTGGATATGGGCGATGTCGACATGTTCGTCGACCTGATGCATGGACGCGCCGACAAGGCCGATTTCGACCACCGGGCAATGGCTCTTGATGAACCGTGCATCCGAGGTGCCGCCGGAGGTCGACAGCGCCGGGCGGATCCCGGTTTCGGCCTGGACGGCGTCGCTGACCAGATCGGTGAACCAGCCCGGATCGGTGACAAAGCTTTCACCGGACACCTTGATGGCCAGATCAAGGGCGATGCCTGTCTGTGACGCGACCGCCGCGGCTTCGGCGCGCAGCCAGCGTGACAGGCTCTCGCCGGTATGGAGATCGTTGAAACGGATATTCAAGGCGGCGCTGGCGCTTGCGGGGATCACGTTGGTCGCCGGGTTGCCGGTGTCGATGGTGGTCAGGGCCAGGGTCGAAGGGTCGAAATTGGCGTTGCCGTTGTCGAGCGGCTGGCGGGCCAGACGGTCCAGCAGGGACACTAGTGCCGGCAAGGGATTGCGCGCGCGGTGCGGGTAGGCGGCGTGACCCTGTGCGCCGGTGGCCGTGAGGCGCACATTCATGGACCCTCGGCGTCCGTTCTTCATCATCTCGCCCATGATTTCAGGGCAGGTCGGTTCGCCGACGAGGCAATGGTCCATTCGCTCGCCGCTCTGCGTCATCCAGTCCAGAAGGGCGACCGTGCCGTCGGTTGCCTCGCCTTCCTCGTCCCCGGTGATGGCGAGGATAACGGCCCCGTCCGGTGGCGTCTGGCGCACGAAATCGACGGCCGCGGCAGCGAAGGCGGCGACGCCTGATTTCATGTCGCAAGCGCCGCGTCCCCAAAGCTGCCCCTCCTCGATTCGCGCTGAAAACGGATCGAAGCGCCACAGCGCCGGGTCGCCGGGCGGGACGACATCGGTATGTCCGTTGAAGCCCAGGCTCCGGCTGGCGCCTTTGGCGCCCCACCGTGCGAAAAGGTTCACGGTGCCGTTGCGGTCGGCGCGCGTGCAGTCGAATCCGGCTTTCGACAAGAGTTCATCAAGCAGCGCCAGGGCACCGCCATCCGCGGGCGTGACAGATCGGCAACGGACCAGGCGCGCCGTCAGGTCCACGGGATCAACGGGGGTGTCGGACATGGGCGCATCCTTTGTCGCGGCTTCGGGCGGTGCTACCGGATGGAGCCCGGCCAGGCAAGCCGGTCGGCAAAAGACCGCGCGCGCCGAGTTCATTGACGCAACGGTTCAGACAGGTCACAGTTCGGTTATCACCTTGCCCGCGTGCGCGCCCTGCGGCCTTGAACGGCGAAACGAAACCTTAACCGGTATTGGCTACCTGTGGTCAGAGGGGTCGGCTCGGCGGCGCGCCGAGGGGCAAGCAAGGGACATGGGTCAGGCATGCAAGACAAGACGATCAACAACGAAACCCGGCTGACGCGGATCCAGGCGCTGGTGGTCGAGATCCTGAACGATCTGCTCAGGGCACCGATCGATCAGACCGATGCCGCCATCGAACAGGCCATCGCGCGGCTGGGAGACTACTGCCTGCGGGATCGGTCCTATGTCTTCGTGCATGACGGCGATGTCACCAACAACACCCATGAATGGAGCGCCGAGGGCATTGAACCGGCGATCGACCAGCTGCAGGGCCTGCCGATCGAACTTTACGGGCCGATTGCCGAGACGTTGGACATGGGGGAGCATTTCCATGTGCCAGACGTGTCTGAGCTTGAGGACGGATCCCCCAGCCGGGCGATCCTGGAAGCACAGATGATCCGTTCGATCCTTCTGGTGCCGATGCGCTGGGAAGGGGCGACCTACGGGTTTGTGGGTTTCGACGGGGTCCACAAGACCCACGCCTTTCTGCCCGGCGAGGTCTATCTGCTGCAATCGGTGGCGGATGTGATCTGCTCGGTCCTGGTGCGTCAGGAAAAGGACAAGGCGGTGCGCAAGGCGCAGCATGACCTGGCGTCGGAACGGGCCTTTCTGGCGTCGATCCTGGCGACATCGGCGATGGGGATTCTGGTGTTGGATGACGAGGGCGTCATCCGCTTTGCGAATGACGCGGCCGAGACTATCATGGGCGCGACCCGCGCCGAGATGATCGGCGTTGCACATGACAGCGACCATTGGCGATACACGCGCGGTGACGGGCAGCATTATGCGCCCGGCACAACCCCGTTTGACCGTGTGATCCGGGACGGAGAACCGGTCATCGACGAACGCTTTGCGCTGCATTGCGACGAAGGATTGCGATATTGTTCAGTGCATGCAACGAGGGTGGAGGGGGACGAGCAGTCGCAGGCCCGTGTCGTGTACGTGTTGCTGGACGTGACGGACCAGGTGGCGTCCGAGGCCGCGCGCCAGGAGGCGCTGGACGAGGCGCAGCGCGCGAATGCAGCCAAATCGAATTTCCTGGCCAAGATGAGCCACGAGATGCGCACCCCCCTGAACGGCGTTCTGGGCGTTGCCGAGGTGCTGGAGAAACTGGTCAGCGACGAGGATCAGCGCCGCATGGTCAATATCATGCACGATTCCGGCGCCTTGCTGCTGAGCATCATCAATGATCTTCTGGACATGTCCAAGATCGAGGCGGACCAGATGTCGATCGAGGCCGTGCCGTTCGTGCCGGCCGACATGGCGCAGCGGATTGAATCCGTCCACACTCTGAAGGCGGCGGAAAAGAGGCTGTCCTTCGGCGTTTCGATGATGGGGGATGGGCAGATCGCCCGGCTGGGCGATCCTCACCGCGTGCTGCAAATCCTGCACAACGTGATTTCCAACGCCGTCAAGTTCACCGAACGCGGGTCCGTTCATGTCGAACTCGACTGCGGTAGTTCTGAACGGCTGATCCTGTCGGTGCGCGATACCGGAATTGGCATGGATGTGGATCAGCAGACCCATGTGTTCGAAGACTTCGGCCAGGCCGACAGCTCTATCGCCCGGCGGTTCGGCGGGACCGGGCTGGGCATGCCGATCGTCGCCCGGCTGGTGCAGATGATGGGCGGGAACATCGCGCTCGATTCCTCGTTGGGGACCGGCACGCTGGTGACCATCGAGCTGCCCATTCCGCGCACCGACATGTCCGAGATCGAGCTGCCGGCGCCCTCTGCCGCAGGGCTCGATCTGCAGGGGCTCAGGGTCCTTGCGGCCGATGACAACCGCACGAACCGGATGATCCTGGGGGCGATGATGGGCCAGTTGGGAATCGCGGCGGTCCTGGTTGAAGATGGCCCGCAGGCGCTTGACGCTTACGACGGGGATCAGTTCGATCTGATTGTCCTGGACATCTCGATGCCGGGTATGGATGGCGTTTCAGTGCTGCGCGAAATCCGCGCGCGAGAGGCGCGGCGCGCGACGCAACCGGGGGGACGGGTTCCGGCGACATTGCTGCCGATCGTGGCGTTTACCGCCAACGCGATGTCCCATCAGGTCGACGGATATCTCAAGGCCGGGTTTGACGATTGCCTGACCAAGCCCTTGCAACTGGACAGGCTGCATTCCGCACTGGGGCGGTTGATTGCCGAAAGGGGGCGGCGAACGTCCGGCGGCGTGGTGCTGCCCTTGCGGGCCACCGGGGGCGGCGCCTGAGGCAAGGCCAGGAACTGCGCAGTCATTCGGACATCGCCGCCAATGCGTCTTCGGCGGTTTCAACGTAGCGAAACAGCGACAGATCCTCGTCCGAGATGGTGCCCGCGTCGGCCAGCGCCTTCCAATTGACGACCTCGTCCCAGAAACCGCGCCCGAACAGCAGGATGGGCACCGGTTCCATGCGCCGGGTCTGGATCAGCGTCAGGGTCTCGAACATTTCATCCAGCGTTCCGAACCCGCCGGGGAACACCGCAATGGCGCGCGCACGCATCAGAAAGTGCATCTTGCGGATCGCGAAATAGTGGAAGTTGAAGCTCAACTCGGGCGTGACATAGGCGTTGGGCGCCTGCTCGTGCGGCAAGACGATGTTCAGCCCGATCGAGACGCCGCCCGCCTCGGCGGCGCCGCGGTTTCCCGCCTCCATGACGCCGGGGCCACCGCCCGTGCAGATCACGTTTTCGGTGCCGCCATCGGCCAGCGATGCCTGCGTGACCAGCCGGGCAAAACGCCGCGCCTCGTCGTAATATTTCGACAATTTTCCCAGCGTTTCGGTGCGGGCCGAACCGGCATTGACCGGCGCGGGAATGCGGGCGCCGCCGAACAGCACCACGGTTGAATTGATGCCGGCCTCGTTCATCGCCATTTCCGCCTTCAGTAATTCCAGTTGCAGGCGCACCGGACGCAGCTCGGGGCGGCACAGGAAATCATTGTCGGCGAAGGCCAACCGATAGGCAGGCGATTGTGTTTGCGGCGTCTGCGGAATTTGACGCGCGGCTTCGATATCCTGATGACTGTCGCGAAAAACGCGCGCGCGCGGGGTGTTCATGCCTGAGGTCCTTTTCACTGCTCTGGATTCATGACTACCCTTGTGGCGCGCGCAATGCCAGTAACAGCCACGCAACCAGAGGTCCGCCATGGATTGGAGAGACGAGATCATCGCCGCGCAGGACCGCATCGAGGGCCATGTGCGCCGCACGCCGGTGACCACGCTGACACTGCCGGGTTTGGCGGACCCCTGCGCGGTCAAGCTGGAGCAGCTTCAGCACACCGGCAGTTTCAAGGCGCGCGGCGCGTTCAATGCCCTGTTGTCGGCGCAGGTGCCCGCGCGCGGCGTGGTGGCGGCATCCGGTGGCAACCACGGTGCGGCGGTGGCCTTCGCGGCGGCCCGTCTGGGGATCCCGGCGCATATCTTCGTTCCGGCAATGGCGGGAGCGTCGAAGATCGCGCTGATCCGGCGTTTCGGCGCTGAAATGACGGTTGTGCCGGGTGCCTATGCCGACGCCTTCATGGCGGCACAGGCGCATGAGGCCGCAACCGGCGCGATGCAGGTTCACGCGTATGATACGGTGCCAACCGTGGCCGGGCAGGGCACCTGCTTGGCTGAATGGGAAAACCAGGGGCTGGAAGCGGATACGGTGCTGATCGCCGTCGGCGGCGGAGGGCTGGGCGCGGGGGCAATCGGATGGCTGCAAGACCGGCGCCGGGTGGTTCTGGTCGAACCCCGGACGTCGTGCGCGCTGCATGCCGCGCTGGCGGCGGGGGCGCCGGTCGATGTCGAGGTATCGGGCGTGGCCGCCAACGCGCTGGGTGCGCGGCGGATCGGGCGGATCTGTTTTGATCTGGCCAGGCGATTTGGCGCGCGCTCGGTGCTGGTGGATGATGATGCCGTCGTTCAGGCCCAGCGGGTGCTGTGGCAGGAAATCCGGCAACTGGTGGAACCGGCGGGGGCCACGGCCCTGGCGGCGCTCTTGAGCGGGGCCTACCAGCCCGAAGCCGGCGAACGCGTGGCGGTGCTTGTCTGCGGCGCGAACCCGGCGCCCGATCCGTTGAACTGACCAACCCCATGCGTCAAGCCAATTGCACGCCGCGCCGCTTTCGTGTCTAAGCCGGTGCGAAACGTGCCGCAATTCAGGCGCCCGGACCCACTCAGAGACCAAGGAGGACGCGCCATGTCCAACGCCCAACTGGAAGCCGCCATCGAAGCCGCATGGGAGGCCCGCGATCAGATCACCCCTGCCACCACCGGCGAGACCCGCGAGGCGATCGAAGCGACACTGGACGCGCTGGACAGCGGCGGGTTGCGCGTGGCCGAACGGCAGGCAAACGGCGGTTGGCATGTGAATCAGTGGGCCAAGAAGGCCGTGCTGCTGGGGTTCCGGCTGAAGGACATGGAAATGCAGGGCGGCAGCGCGCAGGGTGGCAGCTGGTGGGACAAGGTTGACAGCAAGTTCAAGGACTGGGACGCCGCGCACTGGACGGCGGCGGGCTTTCGCGCCGTGCCCAATTGCGTGGTGCGCAAATCCGCCTATATCGCGCCGGGCGTGGTCCTGATGCCGTCCTTCGTGAACCTGGGCGCGTATGTGGACAGCGGCACCATGGTGGACACCTGGGCCACGGTCGGCAGCTGCGCGCAGATTGGCAAGAACGTGCATCTGTCAGGCGGTGTCGGCATCGGCGGCGTGCTGGAGCCGATGCAGGCCGGCCCCACGATCATCGAGGACAACTGCTTCATCGGCGCGCGCTCGGAAGTCGTCGAAGGCTGCATCATCCGCGAAGGCTCGGTTCTGGGAATGGGCGTGTTCATCGGACAGTCCACCAAGATCGTGGACCGTGAAACCGGCGCGGTGATGTATGGCGAAGTGCCCGCCGGGTCGGTAGTCGTCGCGGGGTCGATGCCGTCAAGGAACGGGGTCAATCTGTATTGCGCGGTGATCGTGAAGCGGGTGGACGCGCAGACGCGCTCAAAAACCTCGATCAACGAGTTGCTGCGCGACTGATCCCGGGGTTGATGTCCGGCGCAAGGGCTGATCCCGCCGGATCAGTCCTTTTTCTGTTCCTTTTCGCCAACCGGGCCGCCACCGTTCTTCCAGCCGGAAAACCCGTCGGTGATGTGCATGACATTCGCCAAACCCATGTCCTGCGCGACCTGTGCGGACAGCGCCGAGCGCCAGCCCGACGCGCAATAGAAAATGAACGTGTCTCCGGTCTGGAACTGCGGCTTGGCGTAGGGGCTTGCGGGGTCGATCCAGAATTCCAGCATCCCGCGCGGGCAGTGAAAGGCACCGGGGATCATGCCTTCGCGGTCCAGCTCGCGCGGGTCGCGCAGGTCGACAAAGGTCACGCCCTTGGTGCCATGTTGCGCGAACAGGCTTGCCGCCGGGGCGTGGCGAACGACCTCATTGGCAGCGGCGACCATGTCTTTTACGGATTTCATGCGGGGTACTCCTGTTTCCGGGCCGAATGATGGCAGGGCGGCCGGGGCGGATCAATGGCCCCGGGTCGATTTGGCGCAGGGAGGGACGATGTTATCCAGCATTCCAGCACGGCTTGTTCTGTCGCCGCTGTTGGTCGCCCAGGCGATCCAGGTTCGCAGGCGGGCGCTGATCTTGCCCGAACCGGACGGGCCACGTCACGGGGTGGCTGGCGCCGGGCCGATGTTACGCGTGCTGATCGCGGGCGATTCGTCGGCGGCGGGGGTCGGCGTATCCCATCAGGATCAGGCGATCAGCGGTCAGCTGGTGGCCGGACTGGCACCGCATTTCACGGTTCACTGGCGGCTCGAGGCGCGGACCGGCGATACCACGGCGAAGGCGCTGGCAAGGCTATCGGCCCTGACGCCCGCGCCTTTTGACGTGGCGCTCACCGCGTTGGGCGTCAACGATGTCACCCATCAACGGCCCCTGCGGCGCTGGCTGGCCGAGCAGCAGGCGATATCGGCGTTGCTGCGCGAACGCTGGGGCGTGCGGGCGCAGTGGCGTGCGGGTCTGCCGCCGATGCAGGGCTTTCCGCTGCTGCCGCGCCCCTTGCGCGATGTGCTGGGCGCCCAGGCTGTCCGGTTCGACCGGGCGCTGGCCGCGGTCTCGATCGGGTCGGTGCACCACCATCCGTTCGACCCATCGCGGCTGGACCCGTCGATGATGGCCCGGGACGGGTTTCATCCGGGTCCGTCGATTTATGCGGCCTGGGGCGCCGAACTTGCAGCGATGATCCGGGCGGAACTGGCCTGATCCCTTGCGGTTGGCCCGATTTCCTGCCACCAGAACCGGGCATCTTCGGGGGAGTTCACGCCATGACCGACACGCCCAGATCCAGACAGCAGGCCTTCACCTTGCTGGTTCAGGTCGGCCGCAAGGACGGTGACGGCCTGCCAAAGGGCAGCACCGGGGCAGGGCTGTTATGCTATGCTTCGGGAGTCGATGAAGCCGAGGCGGTGCGCGAAACCGTGGCAATCCTGAAACAGGCCGATCTGGCGCCACTGGACGTGACCGGCTACGGCACGCTTGTGGAACGCATCGAGAATGGCGAGGAGATCGACGCCAAGGAGCGCGCCCTGATGCAGCGCGCACTGGATGAAAACGCCGTGATCGTCGCGCAGATGACACCGTTCGACGACTGATCCGCGAAGTTTGCCAGTTCGGCCAAGTTTGCCAGGTCGGCCAAGTTTGCCAGGCCGGTCGGGTGCGGCGCCTCGTCCCGGGCCACGGGGTCGGTCAGCGCGCCGCGGTTGACGC
>CAJQNQ010000011.1 GCA_905479725.1 uncultured Paracoccaceae bacterium
GCTGAAACCCCATGGTCATGCCGCCCAGCGAATGGCCGATGACCCAGACCGGCAAGACCCCGGCGCGGGCGCACAGCCAGTCGCGCACGGCGGTGGCGTCGTGCAGGCCCCAATCGGTCATCGTCGCGGTGGACCGTTTCACCCTGCCCGAGGCGCCGAAGTCGCGGTAATCCCAGATCAGAACCATCGCGTTCCTTTCCAGAGCCAGCCACTGCGCGAAGGGCGCGTAAAAGCTGGCCTGCACCCCGGTTGCGGCGTTGATCAGCACAGCCAGCCGCGGGGCCGGAGCGCGGATCAGGGTGCCAGTGACCGTCGCGCCGGGTGTTTGAATGCAGATTTTTTCGACTATGGCTTCAGAAATCATGCGCCGCGCCCTTCAAGACCCGTCCTTTTGCGATCTTCGGCGTCCTGAGCGAAATGTCAGGCGAATGCAGCGCCAAGGGCGATTTCTATCATGTCTCCGAATGAGCGTTCGCGATCCGCGGCGGGCAGCGCCTCGCCGGTTTGCAGATGGTCGGATATGGTCAGAATACCCAATCCGCGCACGCCGTTGCGGGCGCACAGGTTGTAAAGCTCGGCGGTTTCCATTTCGACACACAGGATGCCATGGCGGGTCATGATCTCGTTCAGGTCGGGACGCTCGTCATAGAATACGTCCGACGAATAGATCCCGCCGACATGAATGCCGACATTCCTGGTGCTGGCCGCATGGTGAGCCGCCGCCAACAGCCCATAATCGGCGTAGGGCGCGAAGTTCAGATCGCGGAAGATCCCCCGAGACGGTGACGACAAAGTGCTGGCGGTCATCGCCAGAACCACGTCGCGGATCTTGACATGCGGCTGCATTCCGCCCGCTGACCCGACGCGGATCAGCGTTTTTGCGCCGAAATCGCGGATGAGCTCGTTGGCGTAGATGGACAGCGACGCCATCCCCATGCCCGAGCCGTGGATCGTGACCGGGTTGCCCTTCCAGGTGCCGGTGAAACCCAGCATCCCGCGCGTTTCGTTGACCAGCCGGGGCGATTGCAGAAAGTTCTCGGCCGCCCAGCGGGCGCGGTAGGGATCACCTGGCATCAGGACGGTTTCGGCGATGTCACCGGGCTGGGCACCGATATGGATGGTCATGGGGCTCTCCTGTTGGGCAAGGCAGAGGGTGACGTTACCATCGCCGCGCCCTGAGACAAGCGTGTCTTGGCGTTACAGCCCACCGTGCACCACGCGGCCTTCGAACAGGGTCGCCAGCGGGTCGATGGCCCCGATCCCTTCGGGGGTCAGGTCTTCCAGCGGGGTTGGCACGACGACCAGATCGGCGCTGAACCCGGGTTTCAACTGCCCGGTCTGGTCCTGGCGGCCCATGGCGCGGGCCGCGTTGACGGTCATCAGGCGCAGCGCATCGTCCAGACCGATGGCCTGATCCGCGCCGACGGTGCCGCTGAACTGCCCGGTCGGATCGCGGCGGCTGATCAGCCCGGCCAGCCCCTGCCACGGGGCGGGGGCCATGGCGGCCGCGGACCAGTCAGACCCAAAGATGACCTCGGCGCCGGCGTCCAGAAGGTCGCGCACCGGGTGGCAGCGGTCTACTCGAGCGGCCCCAAGAACCGCACGCTGCCCATCGGTCACCGCATTCGGATACCACAGTTTTGGTGACACCTCGGCGACCGCATCGAGCGCGTGAAAGCGCCGAATGTCGCCGCGCGCGACAAAGGCCGCATGGGCGATTTCGTGGCGCAGGTTCGAGGGGCCGTTGGCCCGGCGCGCGGCCTCGATCGCGTCCAGACCGGCATTCGCCGCGCGGTCGCCGACGGCGTGCATCTTGACGGTGAACCCCGCCGCATCCAGCGCCGTGACCTCGGCGGCAATGACCTCGGGCGGGAGCAGAAGCACGCGGTCAGGGTCATGCGTGGCCGGATCGGTGCCGACATAGGCGTCGAAGAAGGACGCGGTATGGCTGGGCGCGACACCGTCCAGAAACAGCTTGGCATATCCGGTTTTCAGGTGCGGACGGGCGTAGCGGCGGCGCCAGTCGGCCAGCGTCTGCATCGGGGTCATGGTTGCATCGAACGGGGACTGGCGCGACAGATGCGCGGCCATGTGCAGGGTCAGGCGCCCGGCGTCATCGGCATCGGCATAGGCGCGCAGATCGGCTTCGAACGCCATGGGTTCCTTGAACCCGGTGATGCCCTGCGCGTTGAAATACCGCACCAGGTAATCGACGGCACCTGCCAACGTTTCGGTGGAATGGGCTGCCGCGTCGGCCACCAGCGCCACGGCGGCCTCGTTCAGGATTCCGGTGGGCTGTCCCTGCGCGTCGCGCTCGATCTCGCCGCCCGCCGGGTTGGGGGTGTCGGCGGTGATCCCCGCGCGCCGCATCGCCGCCGAGTTAACCCAGAACGCGTGATGGGTGATGTCCTTGACCACAACCGGCGTGTCGGGCGCGATGCGGTCCAGAAGGTCGGCGGGGCGCGGGCCCAGTTCGGCGCGCAAGGGGATCTTCCACGGACCGGCCAGCAGCCAGTCCCCGGGCGGTTTTTGCGCCACCCGGCGTTGGATGGCGTCCAGCAGTTCCTGATGCGAGGCACCGAAACCGACGAACACCTCCAGCGTGTCGCGCACCGCGCCCCATAGCCCATGGGTGTGGGAATCGATCAGACCGGGCAAAACGGCGCGGCCATGCAGGTTGTAAACCCGTGTCCCAGGACCGGTCAGCGGTTCCATGTCCGATGTCGTCCCGACCCCAACGATCCGCCCGCCCGCGACCGCCAGCGCCTGCGCGAACGGGGCGTCGCGATCCATGGTGCGGATGCGCGCATTGGTCAGGATCAGATCGGCCTTGGTCATGGCAGCCTCTGGCAGGGGCGCGCGGCGGGCACGACCCGCCCCGCGCCGTTTGGGAGTCACAGCGCCGAAAGCCCGGCGTCCAGCGCGTTCAGCAGGACCTGAACATCGTCAGAGGTCAGAACCAGAGGCGGAGACATGAGAATATTGGGCCCCGAGACGCGGATCATGGCGCCGGCCTTGTAGGCCGTTTCGTGAACTATGGCCGGGGTGGTCTTGTCGGCAGGGGCCTTCGTGGTCCGGTCGCCGACAAGCTCCAGGGCAACCATCAGGCCCCGACCACCGCGCACATCGCCGATGACATCATATTTTTCCTGAAGAGCCAGCGCGCCCCGATACAGCTGCTCACCGCGCGCGGCGGCGTTCTCCACCACGTTCAGGCGCCGTGTCTCGGCCAGACAGGCCAAGGCTGCCGCAGCGCCCACGGGGTGGCCCGAATAGGTATAGCCATGGCCGATGGTCGCGCGCCCGGTCTCGTCCTTTTCGAAGGTTTCCGCGAAATGGTCGGCGATCATCACCGCTCCGAAGGGGAAGAAACCGTTGGTGATCGCCTTGGCGGTGCACATCAGGTCCGGCTTGACACCCCACAAGCGCGAGCCCGACCAGGCGCCGGTGCGCCCGAAGCCGGTTATCACCTCGTCCGCGATCAGCAGGATCCCATTGCGGCGGCAGATTTCGGCCACGCCGGGCATGAAGCTTTCATGCGGCACAATGATGCCGCCCGCGCCCAGGATCGGCTCCATGATGAAGGCGGCGATGGTGCCCGCGCCCTGAAAGGCGATTTCGTCCTCCAGCGCCTGCAAGCACAATTGCGCCAGCCGCTGCGGATCGCTTTCATTGAACGGGTTGCGATAGGTATAGGGCGCCGGGATATGGTGGCATCCGGCCAGAAGCGGCTCATAGGCGGTGCGGAAATTGGCGTTCCCGTTGACCGAAGCCCCGCCGAAATGCGTGCCGTGGTAGCCTTTCTTCAGCGACAGGAATTTCACCCGGCCCGACTCGCCGCGGATCTTGTGGTATTGCCGCGCCAGCCGCAGCGCGGTTTCCACACTATCCGACCCGCCCGAGGTGAAGAAGGCGCGCGTCAACCCGTCGGGTTCGAAAAAGTCGCGCAGTTCCCCCGACAGTTCGATGACCGCGTCATTCGACGTGCCACGAAAGATCGAATAATAGGGCAGCTTGTCCAGCTGCGCGGCGATCGCCGCCTTCACGGGTTCGCAGGAATAGCCAAGGTTGACATTCCAGAGCCCGCCGACCCCATCAACCACCTCGTGCCCGTTGATATCGGTGATCCGCACGCCCTGAGCGCCGGTCACGATGGTTGGCGGATTGCGCTGGCTGTCCGCCGGGTGGGCCATCGGATGCCACAGATGACGGGCATTGTTGGCTTTCAGGAAATTCTCGTCACGGGGCATGGGGGTCTCCTTGTTTCAGGCAGCGATCTTGTGATGGCTCGGAATGTGTCCACCCAGGCCCAGCGTGGCCAGACGGGCGGCGGGGGCCAGCGCCGACAAGATGGAGCTGACATGGTCGGCGGTCATCCTGGAACTGGGCGTCGCCACCGAGATCGCGCCGCAGGCAAAGCCATCCGGCCCGAAGATCGGCGCAGCAATCCCGGTGACCTCGGCTTCGAAAGCCTGGTCGCTGAGCGCATAGCCCTTGGTCATGGCTTCGCGCACCAGCGGTTCGAAAGTCTCGCGGGTGGTTGGCGTGGCCGGGGTGACCTGTGGCAGGTCGCCAGCCAGAGCACGCTCGCGAATTTCGGGGTTGGCAAAGGCGGTGAAGGCCACACCTGACGCCGTGGCGTGCAGAGGCAGGATATGCCCGGCTTCCATGATGACCCGGTTGGAGCGGGTGCTTTCCACCGCCGCGACCGACCCCAATTCGCGGCCGGACAGCAGGGACGCATGCGCCGTTTCGCCGGTTTCAGTTGCAAGACGCTCCAGAATCGGGGTCAGCACGCGGGTCACCGGGAAGGCGGCTTCGCGCAGGCGGGCCAGGCGCAAGATCCCCGCCCCCAGGCGCCATTTGCGCGATCGGGTGTCCTGCTCAACCAGACCTGTGGCCTCCATGTCGCCCAACATGCGCAACACCGTCGCCTTGTCGATTCCCGAAAGCCGGGCGAGGTTGCTCAGACCATGTTCGGGCTGCTGCTCGGTAAAGAAGTTTAATAATTTCAGGGCCTTTTCAACGGTTCGCATGTCCCGATTCCATTTCTGATACGCCCATTTGGGGCGCCCTTGAAAAAAGTCTTGATCTAAACGGGGCTTTCACGCAAGTATTATTTGAAACACTGGTGTTAATAATGAACCGATGCGCAGGGCCGCCCAACCCATCGCGTTTGTGGCACTCAGGTCTTGGACGCCGCCAACCCAAAGGACTGCATATCATGGATCAGGCGACAATCGACTTGTTGGCGGCGCAGCCCGTGGCCGATCAGGGGTTGTTCATCGATGGACAGTGGCGTGCGTCGCAATCGGGCGCGCGCATGATCGTGACCTCGCCGATTGACGGGCAGCGCCTGTGCCGCATCGCCGATGCCGGCGCGGCGGATGTCGATGCCGCCGTGGCCGCGGCCCGTCGCGTGTTCGAGGCGGGGGTCTGGTCCCGCGCCGCCCCGGTCCAACGCAAGAAAGTGCTGCACAAGATTGCCGACGCGATCGAGGCCGAGGCGCTGGCGCTGGCCGTGCGCGGAGTGCGCGACAACGGCACCGAGATCGGCATGGCGATCAAGGCCGAGCCGGGCAGCGCCGCCGCGACCTTTCGGTTCTATGCCGAGGCCGTCGACAAACTGCCCGGCGAAATCGCCCCGACGCAGCCCGGGGTTCTGGGGCTGGTCCACCGCGAGCCGATCGGCGTGATCGGGGCGATCGTGCCGTGGAATTTCCCGCTGATGATTGCCGCGTGGAAGATCGCGCCGGCGCTGGCGGCGGGCAATTCGGTGGTGCTCAAACCCTCCGAGATGGCATCGCTCAGCCTGCTGCGGCTGGTGGAGATCTGCGCCGAATGCGGCCTGCCCGACGGCGTTCTGAACCTGGTCACCGGGCAGGGCGCGGTAACCGGGCAGGCACTGGGCCTTCATGGGGATGTCGATGTGCTGGTCTTTACCGGCTCCGGTTTTGTCGGGCGCAAGCTGATGGAATACAGCGCGCGCTCCAACCTGAAACGGCTTTATCTGGAGTTGGGCGGCAAGTCCCCCAACGTCGTTTTCGCCGATGCGCCGGATCTGAAACAGGCCGCCAGGGTCAGCGCGGGTGGCATCTTTCGCAACTCGGGCCAGGTCTGTGTGGCTGGATCGCGGCTTCTGGTCGAGCGCGCAATTCATGAAGAATTCACGGAGCTGATCGCCGCCGAAGCGCGCGCCTTCAAGGTCGGCAACCCGCTGAAGCTGGATACCGATATCGGCGCCGTTTCCAGCGAGGCGCATTTGTCCAAGGTGGCCGGGTTCGTGGACACGACGCTCAAGGAAGGCGCAACGCTGATGACCGGCGGTGAACGGCTGCTGGCGCAGACCGGCGGCAGCTACTTCGCGCCGACCGTGTTCACCGGTGTGACTCCGGACATGACCCTGTCACGTGATGAGGTGTTCGGCCCGGTGCTGGCCATCACCCCTTTTGATTCCGAGGACGAGGCCGTCGCACTGGCCAACGGCACCTATTACGGGCTGGCTGCCGGCGTCTGGACCGGGAACCTCAGCCGTGCGCACCGCATGGTCAGCGCCATCAACGCGGGCGTAGTGCATGTCAACACCTATGGTGGGCCGGATGTGACGGTGCCCTTGGGCGGTCACAAGCAATCGGGCAACGGGCATGACAAATCGCTGCATGCGATGGACAAATACGTGAACCTGAAAACCGCGTGGATCCAGTT
>CAJQNQ010000012.1 GCA_905479725.1 uncultured Paracoccaceae bacterium
TCGGGCATGGCCATGACCAACAGGCCGCCGAGGATCGGCAGGAACGTTGCAATGGTCAGAAGCGGCATCGGGGGTCTCCTCAGGAATACAAGGGCGCGGCCAGCAGCGCCGCCGCGATCAGCGCGATGCCGATCACGGTCAGCGCCAGCTCGCGATGAATGAAGCCGCTTTGCAGGCGGCGGGCGCGGTCGCCCAGGGCAAAGGTGCGGCGCACAAAGCCGAAGATTGCCCAGTCGATGGCGTCGGTGTCGGCGCTGCGCGCCGCCCGGCCAAAGGACAGGTTGATCCGCCCCACGGCCATGACGGCCTCGAACAGCGCGCGTTCCAGTCTTTCACAGGCCGCGGCAATGGCCAGTGACGGGCGCAGGATCAGGGCGTCCATACCCCCGGCGATGGCAAAGCCGTTTTGCGACGGGGCCAGCAGCGGGCCCAGCAGACGCGCCGGGGCGACAAACCAGCCAAGCGCCAGCCCGCCAAGCCCCACGGCCAGCCCCATCGCGGGCACGATCCAGCCGGGTTTTTCAACCTCGACCGACAGAAACTCCTCCAGCGCGCCGAACCCGAAGCCAAGCACGGCAGCCAGGCCCACCAGCACGCCCATGCCCGCCGCCAACAGCGGAACCGGCGCGGTCGCGGTGCCGGGTGCGCCCGCCCACAGCACGTTCAGCGCGCGGCCCATATAGGCTCCGGTCAGCACCGATCCGGCCAGCGCCAGCGGCAGCAGCCAGGGCGCGGCGTCGCTGCCCAGGGCGGCGGCCAGAATGGCGTCCTTGGAAAAGAACGCGGCCATCGGCGGCAGACCCGCCAGCGCCAGCGCAGCGATGGCAAAGCCCGCGAAAATGCCGGGGCGCGCCCGCCCGGCCCCGGCCAGGATTTCCAGCCCGGTGCCATTGCGGTCATGCTGAAACACGCCCGCGCCCAGAAAGAGCGCGCTCTTGATCGCTGCATGGGCAATCAGATGCAGCAGCGCCGCGATCGGCGCGCCGGCGCCGATCGCCACCAGCATCAGCCCATACTGGCTGGCGGTCGATGCCGCCAGCAGACGCTTGAGGTCGCGCTCGCCCAGCGCGATCAGCCCGGTGATGACCGCCGTGACGCCGCCGACAAGGCCAACCGCCAGCAGCGCGCCACCGGGCAGCATCGGCGCCGCACGGATCAACAGGATTGCCCCCGCCGCCACCAGCGTTGCCGAATGAAGCAGCGCCGAAACCGGCGTCGGCCCGGCCATGGCGCGCTGCAACCAGTCCTGCATCGGCACCTGCGCCGATTTGCCCATCGCACCGATCAGCAGCAACAGCCCCGCCACCAGCGCCGGCGTGCCACTGATCGCCAGAGTGGCCGAGATTTCCGACGTGCCGGCCCAGCCGATCAGCACGAATATCCCGACATACAGCCCCAGATCGGCACTGCGGGTATACACGAACGCCCGGGTCGCGGCGCTGGCCACGCCCGCGCGGCCATGCCAGAAGCCGATCAGCAGATAACTGGCAAAGCCGATCAGTTCCCAGGCCGCCAGCACGGTGATCCAGTCACCCGCCAGCACCAATGCCTGCATCGCCGCGACGAACAGCAGCAGGGTGCCGAAGAACCGCGGCCTTTCGGCATCGCCGCGCATGTAACCCACGGCATAGAGCACCACACTGGCCGCAACGGTAGCGACCAGGATCGAAAAGACCGCCGTCAGCGGCGTCGCGATCAGCCGCAGCGGCATCTGCGGCAGGCCGGGCAGGATGATCTGCACCGTTTCCCCGCCGGCGATGCCCGCCAGCTGGGCCAGGGCCGCCACGAAGCCCAATCCGATGCCCGCAAGCGCGATCATCTCGGGCGCGCGGCGCAGCGCCAGCAAGGCCAGACCGGCCAGCAGGGGCGACAAGAGGGTCAGGGCCAGCATCGTCATCCCTTCAACTCGCGCGCTTCTTCCATCTCGACCGACCCGCGTGAGCGGAACCGCGAGATGGCGATGGCGAATCCGACGGCCATTTCCACCGCCATCACCGCCATGATGATAAGCACGAACATCTGCCCGGCCGGCTCATCGGGATGCAGATAGCGCCAGAACGCCACCAGGTTGACCAGCGCCGCGGCCAGGATCAGCTCGACCCCCATGATAATCATCACCAGGTTGGTCTGGCTCAGCGCGCCGTAAAGGCCCACCGCGAACAGACCGGCGCCGATGGTCAGCGCAATCATCAGTTCCAGGATCATTTGCGTTGCTCCGCGTTCGGCACGATGGCGACCATCGTCGCGGCCACCATCGCGGTCAGGATCGTCAGGGCGGCAGACTGGAAAATGAACATCGAGCGGCCCAGCAACTCGCGGCCCAGATCCTCGGCCTGTTGCTGCGCGCTCGGCACCGCCAGGGCGATGGGGCCCCAGTCGGGCAGCCAGACCAGCAGAACCGCGGCCACCAGCCCGATGCCCCCGGCCCAGAGCGAAAGACGTTTCTGATGGGTCATGTCCATCGCGCCCATGCCGCCTGGATCCATCATGAACATGACCATGAAGATCGCCATCACGCTCATTTCCGTGGCCATCATCATGATCTGCAACACGCCCAGGAACTCGGCCTGCATGACCAGGAACATCGCGCCGATGGCGGTTTGCGAAAACAGCAACGCCAGGGCGGAACGGACCATCGAATGGGTGCGGAACACGACAATGCCGAACCACACCGCCGCCGCGCCGAAAAAGACCAGAAAGATCACCTGAACGCTCATATCGGCACCACCAATGCTATGACCCCGACCAGAAAGATATTGGCCAGCGCCAGCGAAATCCCCAATTTCCAGCTCAGCGCCAGATAGCGCGCCTCGCGGATGCGCGGCATGTAGCGCCCGATGCTCAGCATCGCGGCGGCCACGGCCAGGATCTTGATCGCGCTCCAGGCCCAGGCCGGCAGCCAGGGGCCCAGCCAGCCGCCCAGATAGAAAGTCACGGTTGCCCCGGCCAGCGCCAGGATGATGACCATCCGCGCCAACCGCAGCACCGCCAGGCGCACACCGGTATATTCCGCCTCGACTCCGCCGGCCAGTTCACCGGTCGCATCGGGCAGGTCCAGCGGCGGCAACCAGGCCAGCCCCATCGCCGCGACGACGAACAGCGCAAATCCGATGGGCTGGTAGATCACGTTCCACAGCTGTTCCTGCGAGGCCACGATCTGCACCGTCGACAGCGATTCCGCGCGCATCGCCACGGCGGTGATCGGCATCACGATCAGCATCGCATAGGCGATGAACTGACCCAGGAAGCGCCAGCCGGCGATCATCGCATAGGCGCCGTTCGGCCCCCAGCCCGCCATGATCAGCGCCACCAGCACATAGGCCAGCGCCGCGTTCAGAAACAGCGCGCCGGTGGCCAGGTCAGTGATGATCAGCCCCGGCGCCAGCGGGATCACCGCTGCCGACAGAAGCCCGGCGATCAGCAACAAGACCGGCCCGGCCTCGAAGAACAGCCGGTCGGATTTTCGCGCCAGCACCGATTCCCGGCCCAGCAGCGCCAGCGCCGCCCAGGCCGGGCCGGTCAGGCTCAGATGCCCGTGCACCGCCCAGCGTTCGATGACCGCCAAGATATAGGCCCCCGCCGCAAGCGACAGCAGGACGATCAGAATACTCATACAGCCATCTCCCAGGGCGACAGGTCAAGCGAACCGACGGCAACCAGCGCGTCGCCCAGTTCTTGCTGCGCGGTCAGCGGGTCGACCAGCGCCAGATGAAGGGTTGAAGGCGTCTCCAGTTCGGCCCCGGTCACCTTGCCATCGCTCAGTTTCACGCGCAGGCGCGCCGCGCCGCGCGGTGTT
>CAJQNQ010000013.1 GCA_905479725.1 uncultured Paracoccaceae bacterium
CATGCCGGCGCGGGCTATTCGCTGACCTTCTTCACGAATTGCGACTTCAGCCCCATCTGGCCGATCCCCGGCACCTTGCAGTCGATGTCGTGATCGCCGTCCACCAGCCGGATGCCGCGCACCTTGGTGCCCACCTTGACCACGTTCGAGGAACCCTTGACCTTCAGGTCCTTGATGACCGTCACGGTATCACCGTCCCGAAGCACATTGCCGACCGCGTCCTTGATGCCTGGCGCCGCATCCAGGGGGGCGCCGGGCGACCATTCGTGCCCGCATTCGGGGCAGATCAGCAGGGCGTCCATCTCGTAGGTAAAGGCGGACGCGCATTCGGGGCACTGGGGCAATTCGTCTGTCATGCCGCGAGGCGGTAGCAGGACGGGCGACCTCCTGTCCAGCGTTTCCGGCCGATCCCGGACCGGGCAGGCGATCCGGGCGACACGATCACCGATCGGTGCGGGTCTTGGGTGGATTATGCGTCCAGATTGCAAATCATGGCCGTAATTCCCGCAAGAGAAAGACATGGTTTGTCGCTGAATTGCAAACACTTAAGCCCATCTTAACAAACTGTCTCCGACGCGGAAAAAATTCGCAGAAATGAAGCGAAATGGCCGCAAAATGGCCCGAATCTGCACCCGATTGCGCCACGGGAACGGGGCAAAAAGGGATCAAGCCGGATCGGGAAGCATTCAACCCTCTTACCCCTTGGCGATCTGATCTGGTGAAACACGTAAACAAGTTATCTGGAGTAAACACATGACCTTCACCTCGCGTATCAAGACTTTCGCTGCCGATGACTCGGGCGCCGTGACCGTTGACTGGGTCGTTCTGACCGCCGCCATCGTCGGCCTGGGCCTTGCGGTCGTCACCTCGGTCCGTTCGGGCGTCAGCTCGCTGGGCACCAACATCTCGAACTCGCTCTCCAGCGCGTCGGTCGCCACCCTGGGCACGCTGGGCGTGAACCAGTAAGCAGCTTGCGTAGCCCATGGCAGGGCCGCGGGTCTTTGATCCGCGGCCCTTTCCAATGGTGCCGCGAGGCCGGTCTGTTTCCTGCATTCCTGCACGTTGCCTGTGCACGGGGGCGCCTTTAACCGGGCGCCCCTATGCATGATATGATGAGGGAACTCAGCAGGAGACCGTGATGTCCATCAAGCAACCGTCTTTCTTCATTTCGCATGGTGGCGGGCCCTGGCCCTGGATGCCGCAGATGCGCGCCGCGCTCCATAATCTGGAGGCATCACTGATTCGTATGGTCGCCGATCTGGCCGAACGGCCGAAAGCCATCCTGATGATCTCGGGCCATTGGGAGGCCGAGGATTTCGCGGTGATGGCCGCGCCGAACCCGCCGATGGTCTATGATTATTACAATTTCCCGCCCGAAACCTACACGGTGACCTATCCTGCGCCCGGCGCGCCGGATCTGGCCGCGCGGGCGGCGGCGCTGATCGAAGAAGCCGGTCTGCCGGTGCATCTGGATCACACGCAGGGTTTTGACCACGGCACCTTTACCCCGATGGTCATCATGTATCCGAATGCCGATATCCCCCTCTTTCAGGTCTCCCTGCGCAAGAACTACAGCCCGGCCGAGCATTTCGCGCTGGGACGCGCACTGGCACCGCTGCGCGATGAAGGGGTGCTGATCGTCGGATCGGGCCTGAGCTATCACAACCTGCGCCTGTTCGGGCCGGGTGCAAAGGAGCCGTCGGCGGCGTTTGACCAATGGCTGAACGAGGCGCTGGCGCAAGCGCCCGAAGCGCGGACCGATGCGCTGATGAACTGGGAAACGGCGCCCTTTGCCCGGGTCTGCCACGCGCAAGAGGACCATTTCGTGCCGATCTTCGCCGCGCTGGGCGCCGCCGAGGGCGAAGTCGCGACGCGGATTTACCACGATACCGATCTGTTCGGCGGCGTCACCGCCTCCAGCTACCGGTTCGGCTGAAAGCTGCGCCCCGGTGCATCCGGGGCGCAACGGCAATCACAGGCCGATCAGCGCAGCGATTTGATGGCGCAGCGCCAGTGCCTGTTCGGCGGCGGCATCACGCGCGGCCTGCGCCGCCGAGATGTCGACGTCAATGGTATCCACCCGGGCGCGGCGCTGGCGGTTGGCCTGGCTGTCATCGCCCAGTTGCACGATCAGATTGACCAGCCGGGACTGCTCTCGCTCCAGTGATTGAATGGTGCTGGCCAGGCGGCGCTGTTCCTGTTCGGAACGGGTTATCTGGCCGCGCAGATCGGCCAGCCGGGTCAGGGTCGCAGTGATCTGCGGATCGATCGACCGCCCCTGCCAGAAGGCCAGTGTGGTGTCGTCGATATCCAGAAGGCCCACGCGGCGCTGGCGCGGCTGGCGCTCGATCACGGTCAGGCTTTTGCGCTCGCCGGCGGCAACCGGAACCACCCAGCGCCAGGCATCGGGGCGCTCCTCGGCGCCACTGGTGCTGGACGCGGTCCAGCCCGGATTGCGCGGATGGTCGATGGTGATTTCCCGGTCTTGCTGCGGGGCGCCTTCGATCCGGTAGGTGATCTGGCGTTGCAAGTCCTCGGTGACCACCAAAACCCCGTTCACCAGCCGCATCTCGCGCAGGGTTTCCGTGTTGGACTGGTCCTCGCGGATTTCGACAGAGGTATCGCGCGCGAAGGTCACGGTTTCGCTGGCGCCCGGCGCCAGTTCGGGGATCATCGCATCGCCGGCATGGCCGCGCCCGTCCTCATACAGCGTCAACACCCCGGCGGGCAGACGCAGCGGCAGCGGGTTTTCCAGTTGCAGCGCAATCGCCGGATACCGCGCGCCCGAGCCACCGGTATACAGGGTCAGCCGGGCATCGGGCAGCAATTCGGACAGGAACGGCACGCTTATCATCTGCCCGGCGGGCAGGGTGACCGGGGTTTCAAGCGTGAAGCGGCTGAAACTGTCGCCGTCATCGGCACGGATCGACGTTGTGGCGACGGAATCCGACAATTCGAATCGACCAGAGGCGGGTTCGGCCTCGGCGGTGATCATGCCGCGCGCGATCTGCATGGCCAGCGCGGGTGCGGGGGCAGCCACAGCGCCTTGTTCGCGCCGTGCATAGCGCCGCTCATAGAGCCGCGCCTGAATGGCGCGAACCGAGCCCGTGGCCAGTGTCAGCTCCACGTCCTGCCAGTCGGTGCCGGTGGTGTTTTCCACCACCGCCCAGCCGATCAGCCGGATGCCTTCGGGCGTATCCACGGCGCGCCATGCGGTGCGCCACAAGGGGGCGTTTTGCAGAT
>CAJQNQ010000014.1 GCA_905479725.1 uncultured Paracoccaceae bacterium
CATCACCGTCCTGCCAGCAGCGCAGCATTCAACCGACGGCGACGCGCGCCTTGGCACCTGCGGTTTTGCCCGCACCGGGATGCAGGTGCAGATCCAGCGCGAGGATGGCAGCGAATGCGACCCGCTGGAAACCGGCGAGATCTGCGCCATCGGTCCGGCCGTGTTCGCGGGGTATTTCAACAACCCCGAGGCCAACGCCAAATCCTTCCGTGACGGCTGGTTCCGCACCGGTGATCTGGGGCACATGGACGAGGACGGCTATGTCTACCTGACCGGGCGTGCGTCGGACATGTATATCTCGGGCGGCTCCAACATCTACCCGCGAGAGATCGAGGAAAAGATCCTCCTGCACCCCGCCGTGTCCGAGGTCGCCGTTCTGGGCGTGCCCAACCGCAAATGGGGCGAGGTCGGCCTGGCTGTCTGTGTCTGCCGTGAACCGGTAAAGGCCGCCGATCTTCTGGCCTGGCTGTCCGACAAGGTTGCGCGCTACAAGATGCCGCATCACGTGGTGTTCTGGTCTGAGATGCCCAAATCCGCCTATGGCAAGATCACCAAGAAGCTGATCCTCGAGGCGCTGATCCGACGCGGCCAGCTTCCTCCCGAATGATCGCCACGCTGGCCCATCCCGGCCCGGCTTATGCCCGGCGCTGGGCCGCGCTCCCCTGCAGTGCACAACCAGTGGATCTGATCCTGCCGGTCGCGGACACTCTGGCGCAATCGGTGGCTCTGGCGCTGGCGGGTTTCGACGGCGGCTGGCTGGTGATCGAAGACGCGCCGCTCGCCAATCTGGAATTCGTGGTGCCGGGCGCCGATCCCACCGGCCAACATGCCGCGTGGTATGCCGGTCCGCACCGGTTGGGCGCAGGAAAGGTCACGCATCTGGGCCTGTTCGCCGCCCTCAAAGACCGCGCGCCCTGGCTCCATGGTCACGGTGGCTTTGCGGCATCCGGCTGGAAGGGTCCCGATTTCGGGCATATCCTGCCGCTGGACTCGCGCCTTTCCACCCCCGCCCGCGCGCGCGGCTGGGCTCTCAGCGGCGCCGGTTTTGACGTGCAAACCGATCCCGAAACAGGCTTTCCCCTGAATCAGCCCGCTGCCCTTGGTGGCGGACAGGGCGCGGCGCTGATTACCCTGCGCCCCAATCAGGACATGGCCACGGCGCTGGTGGCTGCCGCCGCCGAAGTCGGGATCGCACAGGGCCGCGTTTACGGGCTTGGCTCCGTCGTGCATCCGCATCTGACCGGCCAAGAACCCATCGACAGCTACGCCACCGAACTCCTGCTCACAGACGGGCGCATTGATGGCGGCAACGCCACGCTCGATGTTGATCTGGTCACCCTCTCGGGCACGCGGCACAGGGGCAGGCTGGAACCCGGCAAGAACGGCGTCTGCATCACCGCCGAACTCCTGGTCATCGCAGACTGACCCCCGGCTTCATTTTTCTCAAAATACTCCGGGGGGCCCCGAAGGGGCGGGGGCAGCGCCCCCTCTGGCGCTAAAAACCGGGCAATACCTGATCGCCGTGATCGCGCAGGTAGATTTGCAGCCATGGCGTAAACTCGGCGGGCGTATCCGCCATTGCGCCATGCAGGTCCGCGGCGTTGATCCAGTCGGTGTCCATCACCTCATCGGGGTTTGCGGTCAGCGGCGGGCGCGCGGCACAGTCGGCCAGGAACAGATCGACCACCTCATGCTCGATCATGTCGCCACCCACATCGGCGCGGTATTCCACAACGCCGCGCGGCTCCAGCGTCAGCCCGGTGATCCCTAATTCCTGCTCCAGCCGGCGATGCGCGCAGTCCAGCGGATCTTCACCCCACACGGGATGCGTGCAGCAGGTATTCGCCCACAGACCGGGTGTGTGATACTTGCCCAGCGCCCGGCGCTGGATCAGCAGGCGCCCCTGGCACACCACGAACACCGACACCGCCGGATGCCGCAGGCCCTGTCGATGCACGGCCAGCTTGTCCATCGGCCTGAGCTGACCGTCGATCCACGCGGGAATATCCTGTTGCATGATGCGCGCCCCTTGTCCGGGCGGATCTATGCCGCATGATGCGGGGTTTTGGAAGGGTCAGAACAGACCCATAGCCACGCCCGCCACCGCCACACCGGCAATCAGGATGGCCAGCCCGGCCCCCCAGATCATCCGCCGTCGGCGCCGTTCCTGAACGGGCATGGTGTAGGGAATGCTGATAACCGGGCGCAGTTGCAGATCGCGCTCCACCCGCTGCGCGCTGCGCATCACGGGTTTGAGCCACTCCATCGCATAGGCCACGAACAGCCCCAGCCCGATCCCGGCAATCAACCCGATCAGCGCCACCTTCTTGCGGCTGGTCGAGATGGGATATTCGGGCACCAGCGCGCGTTCAAGCAGCTCGAAGCGTTCCGATTGCTGATCCACCTCGATGCGAGAGCTCAATTCGGCCTCGCGGCGGCGATCGGCGGCGGTGGTCAATTGTGTCTGCAACTGCTCCATCCGGCGGTTCAGGGCAATCAATTGCTGTTCGATCGCCGGGGCGGCCTGAAGCGCGGCCTGAATCTCGCCGATCCGCGTGTTGATGACCCCGGCCTGCTGGGTCAGTTGCTCGATTTCGTCGGTCAATTGCGTTGCGCGGCGGCGCATGACAACCCGCTGCGAGCTGCTATCCTGCCCGGCCAGTTCATTGCGCCGGGCGCTGATTTCCTGCTGGATCTGCAAAAGATCGTCGGCCAGCCTGCCCCTTTCGGCCCGCTGAATGGCGACGGCGGCGGGCAGAAAGGCCTCGTTCTCGCTGCGATAGGTGGCGATCCGGGTTTCCAGATCGGCGATTCCCACTTCCAGCCGCGCTTCCTCGGCGCTGAAGAATTCCAGCGCCTGCCGCGCGTCGCTTTGCCGGTCGCTGACGCTTTCGCGCACCAGCGCATCGGCCAGGTCATTGGCGATCGCGGCGGCAAGCTGCGGCTCGCCATTCGACGCCGACACGATCAGCGCCGACAGCGACCCATCGCGCGAAAACCCCTGCTGGGCGGCGGCGATGGCGCTGATGCTGAAGGCTTCGCGCATCATGGCCACCTGCTCAGCCGGGCGGATCGCGGCGCCCGCGAACAGGTCAAAGCGGTCCGCAAGATCCAGCAGCGCCTCGCGCGACATCAGCCGCTGTTCGATGATCTGAACGCGGCGGGTCACATCCGGCGGCGTGACGCCAGTGCCGTCCTCGCCCACCGCGACAACCGGATTGATGACCTGGATCACGGCGCTGGCCGAATAGACCCGCTCGGTCCGCATGGCCATGACCAGCCCGACCACGGCACCCAGCGCGGTGATCGCCACAATCACCTGCCAGCGGCGGGTGAGCCAGCTGATCAGTTCATGGAGGGTCTGGATCGGTCCCATCGCGGATCCCCCGTCAGAACCGGCGCCGCGCGCGGCGCCGCGTGTCGCTGTCTTCGGATTTGTTCAGGGCGACGCCCAGCAACGGCACCTGCCCGTCCAGCAGGCGTTCGCATTCCATGATGTCGGCGGCGGTGCTGCTGGTCCCGTCCGAGATCAGCAGGACGGCGTCCAGTTGCGCCAGCAGCGCCTGTGCCGCCTGGTCCTGCAACAGCGGCGGCATGTCCAGCACCGTCACGTCCGGGGCCAGCGCATCCATCATCGCCCGCAACGCCAGAATCGCGTCCGGCGATTGCAGCAACTCGGCGCCGTAATCGATCGGCACGCCGTTCAGCGCGATTGCCAGATTGTCTCCGATCCGCAACAGATGGTCCAGCGGATCCCGTGCGCCGGTCAGAACATCCTCCAGCGCACCGGGCGCGGGCGTGTCGATCAGCTCGGCAAGGCCGGGATCCTCCAGATCGGCGTCGATCAGAAGCACGCGCAGCGTGTCCAGCCGCGCCATGCTGGCGGCCAGACCGGCGGCGACAAAGCTGCGCCCCGCCCCGCGCGCCGGCGAGGTCACACCGATGCGGCGCCAGTCATTGGATTTCAGAACCCGGGTCAATTGCGTGCGCAACTGGTCGAAGGCATCGCCGGGCCCGGTGTGCCGGTCGAAGGGCGGCACCAGGCCCGCGCGCGTCGCCAGGTCCGACAGCGAATGATCCAGCCGCGGCAAGGCGCCCCAGGCGTCCTCGACGGCCAGCCGACGCGGGCCGGCGCGGGTGCTCCCGCGGTCGCCGGGCTCCAGGCGGCCTTGCAGCATCGGTGCGTGGCTGATCGGACGTGCCGGCGGCGTCGGCTCCTGATCGGGGCCGGCGCTGCGCCATCCCAGGCGTTGTTCCAAGATACGGGTGTTGACCATACTCATCCTCTGACCGCCGTTCTGGCGGATCTGCGCCCTATGCTACGCCCGTGATGACGCAAAACCCTGTCACAAATAGGGCAAAACAGCGAAGATTGCGCCCCGTCGCGCAACAGCAGGCCTAGAGAGCAAAGACCTGCGCCAGCTGCGCGCCATGCAGCAGCAGGACCAGGCCCAGCAGTCCGGCCGCCAGGGCCGCCATGATCGCGTCATGCAGCGGATCCCAGGCGCCATGCCTGCGCGCCAGCCGCACTTGCAGCGGATAGCTGAGCAGCGCGGTCGAGGCCATGGCCAATGGCGCGCCGGGTAGGCCCATCATCGGCACCAGAATGACCAGCAGGATCACCAGCATCACCGCGCGCGCGGCGTTCAGCGCGAAGAACCCGCGCGAATCACCCGAGGCCAGCGCCACCTGGTCATAGGTCAGGCCCAGCATTTGCGGCAGCAGCGCCAGGCTGACGATGGTCGTCACCGCGCCCGAGGTCGCGTAGCGCGCATCATAGAGGAAATCGACGATATAGATCCCACCCAGCGCCAGCGGAGCGACGCCGCCGATCAGGAACAGCGACAGCATGAACCGGATGCGGCGCAGGCGCGCGAAATTTTCGGCCGAGTCCCTTGGCGGGCTGGCGCGGTAGATGGGGATCATCAGCCGCTGCACCAGCAACTGACCCAGCATCAAGGGAAACCCGGCCAGAAAGAAGCCGATGTTGTAAAGGCCCAGTTCCTCAAGCGTCAGGTAGTGACCCAGAATCAGCTTGTCGCTTTGCAGCACGATGAAACCGGCCACGGTGCTGAAGAAGATCCAGCGGCCATAACGCACCAGTTCGCTGGCCGAAGCGCGTTCCAGATGCAGCCGGTTGGAGATCCCCGGCAGCATGACCCAGGCCAGGCCGGCGCGGGCGCCAGCGGCCACCACATTGCCGATCACCAGCGCCCAGATCGAACCGGTGATCCATGCCAGGATCAGCATCACGGTGATGCTGATGACCTGCGCCGACATCTCCATGAGCGTGACGCGTCCCAGGGCCATGTGCCGCGACGCGGTTTCGGCGCGCGTCGGCTCCAGCGCGAGCAGCAAGATGCTGGTGGCAGCGACCGGGATCAGTTGAAACAGGATCGGTTCCTGGTAGAACCAGGCCATCGGCCAGGCCAGCGCCGAGGCGGCAAGGAACAGGACCACGGCGCGGACGATGTTCAGTGTCCAGGCCGTGTTCAGAAACGCCGGATCATCGCCGCGCTTTGAGCTTTGAATGGCGGGCTGGATGCCCAGATCGGACAGCATCGTCAGACCGATCAGCAAAACCGTGACCAGCGCCATGGTGCCGAAGGCTTCCGGGAACAGCAGCCGCGCCAGGATCAGGTTCGATCCGAAGCGGATCGCCTGCTGCGCGCCAAAACCCATGATGGTAAATGCCGACGACCGCATGATGCGGCTCATCAGGCCGCCGGAACCGGGTGTGCTCATGATTGCTGCGTCTGCCAAAACAAGGGTCTTTCCTGATAATTGCACCGATTCGACGGCGGGCAACCGCCAGAGTTCTGGCCGTTTTCCCTGATTTGCCCGCCAAATGAGGCAATGTTGTGACATCGGCGCGCCTTGGCTTTTCCGCGCCGGTTACTTGAATTCGCCAGATTTGCTCCGTAGCGCTGGGCACGCAAAAACGAACAGGTGCCTGCGTGAAAGTCGGATACATCCTTAATACCTACCCGTCGCCGTCGCACAGTTTCATCCGCCGCGAGATGCTTGCGCTGGAGCGGCTCGGCGTGGCGGTGCACCGGTTTGCGATGCGGCCTTTCGACGGGTCGCTGTCGGATGCCGGCGATCAGGACGAGGCCGCAAGGACGGAATATGTGCTGGCGCGCGGCGTGCTGGCGATGATCTGGGCGGTGTTCGTGAACGGTTTGCGGGCACCGACGCGGATTTACAGCGCGCTGGGCCTTGCGCTTCGGGCGTCTCGCGGGTCCGAGGCCGGGGTGTTCAAGCATCTGGTCTATTATCTTGAGGCCGCATTGGTTGCGCGCCGCGTGGTCGAGGAAAACATTGACCGTGTTCACGCGCATTTCGGCACCAACGCGGCAACGGTGGCGATGCTGGCGGCGGAAATGACCGGGCGGCAATTCAGCTTCACGGTGCATGGCCCCGAGGAATTCGACAAGCCCGCCGCCATCGCCCTGCCCCTGAAGATCAGGCGCGCGGATTTCGTCGTGGCGATCAGTTCGTATGGGCGCAGCCAGCTGTGCCGGCTGGTAAGCCACCGCCATTGGGCGCGGATCCGTGTGGTGCATTGCGGGATCGAGCCGCAGAACTACACCGCCGCGCGCCCGATGCCGCCCGCGCGCCCGCTGACGCTGGTCAATATCGGGCGCTTTGCCGAACAAAAGGGCCAGTTGCTGCTGATCGAGGCGATGGCCGAAATCGTGCGTCGGGGTGTCGATGCCCGTCTGGTGCTGGTCGGCGATGGCGAGCTGCGCACCCCGATCGAGCGCGCGATTTCCCATGCCGGGCTGGGGCATCATGTGGAACTGGCGGGCTGGTTGGATGAAGCTGGCGTGCGCCGCGCGCTGGAAGAAGCCCATGCGCTGGTCTTGCCGTCTTTTGCCGAGGGGCTGCCGATGGTGGTCATGGAGGCCATGGTCACGGCCCGCCCGGTCATTGCCACCTGGATCGCCGGCGTGCCCGAACTGATGCAGCACGGGCGCACCGGATGGCTGGTGCCCGCGGGCGATGTGGCCGCGCTGGTCGAGGCGATCACCGAGATGAGCGCCACCGATGGCGAGACCCTGCGCCGGATGGGCACGACCGGGCGGGCCCGGGCCTTGCAGCGCCACAATATCGATACCGAAGCCGCGAAGCTGGCCGGGTTCTTCGCTCAGCGGCCGCGCACCCAGCCGCGTTGACGTCCCCATCCGGCGCGCACCGCCAGGGTGACCGCCGCATAAGTGCCAAACCCCAGGGGGTCGCGCAGCAACTGGCGCAGCAACCAGCCCTTGCCGGGGCTGTCCTTGCCTTCATTGGCCAACAATTCAGGCTCTAACCCGGCCAATTCGGCCACACCCTGATCCTGCCGCCGCCGCACGCGCACCAGCGGGGCGAACCCTTCGACCATGGGCCAGTCATAGGTTGCCTGGACCTTCTCGCGCTCGGCCGGGGTGAACTGGATGCGCACAAAGGTGTCGTCGGAAATGATCGGCGGAAACCGCCCCCAGCGCGCGCGCCCCGCCGCGTTCACGGCGTAAAGGCCAAACCCCGGCACGCCCTGCGCCACGAAGGGCAACCGCACCCAGAACCGGGCATAGGCGCGGGTGATCCACGAGCGCGCGGTGACGCGGGGCGTGCCGGACGCATAACGCGCCGCATCGCCCCCCAGGGCCTGCGCGATCTGCGCCAGCAAGTGCGGCGAGACGATCACATCGGCATCCAGATAGGCGCGCGCGCCATGCCGCGCGGCATCATCGCCCGCATTCAATGCGCCGGGCTTGCCCAGCGCGGGCAGATCCAGGACGATCAGGTGCCAACCTTTGGCGGCGGCTTGCCGGGCGAAGGCCTTGGCGCGCGCCACGGTGTCATCGGTGCAGCCATTGGCGGCAACGATCACCTGTGTCTTGCCCAGCCCATCAGACGCAAACACCGCCGCCAGGCAGGCGTCGATATAGCCGCCCTCGTTGCAGGCGGGGATGATGATGCTCAGGCTCATGGGGCGGTTGCCTCCATCAGCGCGTCCCAGCGCGGATTGCTGTCATCAAGATGCCGCAGCGCGCCCCAACTGCCCCAGACCGACGGCTGGCCGATATCGATATAGGCGCTGAACGGCGCGTCGGTCAGGGTTTTCCACCCGGCGATCAGCGCGCGATACAGATCGCCCATCTGCGCCGAGTAATTCAGCGCGGTGAAAAACGCCACCAGGTCGGCGTCGTCCTGGGCTTCGGGGCGCACGGTCACATGGGTGCCGCCCTCATACATCACCAGCGCAAGGTCATAGGACCGGGCGACCGCGGCCTGGTAGGTCAGCGTGCGGTCGATCAGGTCACGGACCGAATTTTCCGGATTGCCCGAAACCGATCCGTCCAGCAAGTCCCGCCCGGCAAGATCCAGCGCCAGATCGAACCGGGTCTCGGCCAGATAGGCGTCGCGCGCGTCGCCCGTCAGCCCCAGATCGTCGGCGCGCGATTCCGCGTCCGCGCGGCTTTGCGCCAGCCAGCCGCGGATCATCGGCAGCTTTTCTTCGGTATGCAGTTCGGAAGAAAAATATCCGGTCACGGCGACAGCGTCGAAGAACTCATACGGGGGGCGATTGGACGGATCCTCGGCGACGAAATCGGGCGCCTCCAGCATGTCGTTCTCCAATCCCAGCCAGCCGGTGAACAGGCCCAGCACCCGCACCCGGCGTTCGGGCGCGTCGGCATAGACATCGTCGATGATGCGCATCACCTCGGCGGCGCGGACGGCGCCGTATTGGACCCAGGCCCAATCCCGGTTCCAGCGCGCCTGCGCCGCCTGTTCCGCCCAGTCGGCCTGGGCAAAGCTCCAGTTCCAGATCTCGTTTGAAAATTCGAACCAGCCGCGCAATCCCGGGCGCAGCCCGTCATGCACCATCAGCGCGAACCGCGCGACATAGTCATCATCCGCAAGATGGGGCAGGGTGAACCATGGCTCGGCGCCGGTGTCATTGGCCAGCTGGATCATGATTTCCAGCGGCACCCCGCGCCGCGCCCAGGAATAATCGGCCACCCGTGCGCGCTGATCCCAGGTGCGGGTTTCGGAATTGTTGGTCAGCATCCAGTCCATGAAGCGGAATTGTTCGGCATCGCCGATGCGCGCCAGCCAATCGGGGTTGAAGACCGCGCCTTCGGCAAAGGCTTGCAGGTTGCGCTCGTGGACGACCCTCAGGTTGCGCACGCTGCCACGGTTGAACTCGATGATCACACCGCCATTGCCCGGCTCGAAATCGAAACTGGCCGCGTTGTCGCCGAAGCGGACATTGCGCGCGGCGCCGGAAAACCCCAGATAGGCGGTGCCTTCCCAGGTCGCATACCAGCGCCCGGCGGTCGAGGTCATGCCGGCCGGCAGATCCACCAGCACCGAGGTGGACAGCCGCCGCGCGGTGCGCGGCACGCCGGTGGGCCAGCCGTTTTCGTCCAGCACCCCGGCCTCGAACAGCGCGGCCTCGTCCAGGCCGCCCCACTGGCCGGGCAGATGCCCGATCCAGCGGGTGGCGTTGCGCATCGCATCGATGAACGGCAGTTCGGTGGACCAGCCGACGACCTCGGCCAGGTTCAGCGCCAGCGCGCGCCGCCCCTCGCGCGGGGCCACATCAACCTGCGCCGCGGCCGCCAGCGGCCAGAGCAGGGTCATCAGGATCAGGATCAGTCTCATGCCGGGGGCTCCGTTTGCACGCCGTGGCAGGGGTCAGCGCGGCTCACCGGCGCTGCGGGTGCCGATCCTTGCACAATTCTTGATCCCGCGGGGCTTCGCGGGGCGCCATACCCCGATTTTGGATGGACTTTGCTCGACATTCCACAGTTTTTTCTTACTAGTTGAAGATGTTGGAACGTGAACGGGTCTTTGTATGGCTTCCCTCCTGATGCTTTCCCCGGCGCCGGTCGTCGAACGCGCGGGCGGCGAAGTGATTCTGGACGTGAAATTCGTCGAGGGAATGAAGCTGCATTGCCAGCTGTGGCCGGGCCCGGTGCGCTGCATTCTGTGGCGCGGGCAGACGCAGATCGATGAGCCGCTGCGCTATTCGGTGCAACAGCTGGGCTTCGACCTGATCGTGCTGGATCCGGGCGCGCCGGTGCCGCAACTGCTGCTGGATGAATGCAGCATGGTCTATTGCTCGGCCGATGACATGAAGCATCTGGACCTGCCGCAGAGCATGCGCGGCCGGATCGGCAAGGTCGTCTATACCGTGGAACAATCGCTGGCCGGGCGCATGGCGGCGGGAATCGCGCAACAGGCCAAGATCCGGCGGCGAATCGGCTCGGCTGTATGGAACCTGCGCAACGAGCGGCTTCTGCGCGCGGCGCTGGCCCAGT
>CAJQNQ010000015.1 GCA_905479725.1 uncultured Paracoccaceae bacterium
CAGGTGCTGGCGGATTGGGGCGTTCAGGGCATCGACGCCGTCGGCCACCGGATTGCGCATGGCGGGCCAGATCATCATGGCCCGGCAACGCTGGACACCGCCCTGATCCAGGGTCTGGCGGCGCTGACCCCGCTGGCGCCCCTGCACAACCCGGCCAATCTGGCAGCGGTCGAACTGGCGCAGGGGGTCTGGCCCGACCTGCCGCAGGTCGCCGTGTTCGACACGGCTTTTCACCTGACCAATCCGGCGCGCGTGACCACCTATGCCGTGCCCGCCGAATGGCGCCAGGCGGGGCTGCGGCGCTACGGATTTCATGGCACCTCGCATCATTACGTCGCGCGGCGCGCCTCTGAAGCGATGGGCCAACGACTGCAGGACCTGCGGCTGATCTCGGTGCATCTGGGCAACGGCGCCAGCGTGTGCGCCGTAAATCTGGGTGAAAGCCTCGAATCGTCGATGGGCCTGACCCCGCTCGAGGGGCTGGTGATGGGCACCCGCTCGGGCGATGTGGACCCGGGCGCGTTCGGCTATCTGCACCGGCAACTGGGTCTGAGCATCGAGCAGATCGAGGCGGCGCTGTATCACGACAGCGGGCTGAAGGGGTTGACCGGCAGTTCGGACATGCGCGATGTCGAGGATCGCGCGGCGGCGGGCGATGCTGACGCGCAGCTTGCCATCAACCTCTATGCCTACCGTGTGCGCAAATACATCGGGGCCTATGCGGCGGCGATGGGGGGGGTGGATGCGGTGGTCTTTACCGGCGGTATCGGCGAGAACTCGGCCAGCATGCGGCGGCGCATCTGCGACGGGCTGCAATTCATGGGCCTGCGTCTGGACCATGACCGCAACCTGTCGGTGGTGCTGGACAACCGCGCCGCGCCGCAAATTCAGGCTTACGGATCGAAAGTAGCGGTGATCGTCACCGAAACCGCCGAGCAGTTGCAGATCGCACGCGAGGTAGCGCAGCATCTGGCGCGCCCCGCCGCGCGCCCCCGTCCGATCCCCATCGCCGTATCCGGGCGCCACGTTCACCTGTGCGCCGAATCGCTACAGGCGCTGTTCGGGCCGGGCTACACCCTGACCGAGGACCGGCCCTTGCGGCAGCCCGGAAACTGGGCGGCGAAGGAACGGGTGACGCTGGTCGGCCCGAAGGGGGAGCTGGAGCATGTCGCCATCCTGGGCCCGCTGCGCACACGCACGCAGATCGAGGTGTCGCGCACCGACAGCTTCGCGCTTGGGATCGAGGTGCCGGTGCGCGATTCCGGGTCGCTGGACGGAACGCCGACGATCCGGCTGGTTGGCCCGGCCGGACAGTTGGATACCGACGGGTTGATTATCGCCGCGCGGCATATCCACATCAACCCTGAGGACGCGGCCGCCATGGGGCTTCAGGACCGCCAGACCGTCACGGTTCAGATCGGCGAGGGCGAACGGGCGCTGACATTTGGCCGAACGCTGATCCGGGTGCAGCCCAGGGCCTTCACCGAAATGCACATCGATACGGATGAGGGCAACGCCGCCGGCATCGGGCCGGAGACAGAGGGGCAGATCGCCAGAGGAGTATCCGCGCATGTCGGCTGCTGAGGGCCGCGCATGGATAGGTCCCCGGAGTGATCTGGTGGAGCCGATCGGGATCGAACCGACGACCTCGTCATTGCGAACGACGCGCTCTCCCAACTGAGCTACGGCCCCAACGCGGCGTTACTTGCGCCATTCCCCGAGCGCTGTCAAGGGCATCGGGGGAATGGGGGATCCCGGCCGGCGGGCGTTGCCCTTGGAGCTTTGCGGGCGTATGGTTGTCGACCGATTATCAGCAATGGAACATGTGCCATGTCGCTTCGCGCGCGTATCTCTGCGGACATCAAGGATGCCATGAGGGCCAAGGACACGCTGTCCCTGTCCACCTTGCGTCTGATAAACGCCGCGATCAAGGATCGCGACATTGCCCTGCGCGGCGAGGGCGAGGATCGGGAAATGACCGAGGCCGAGATCACCGCGATCCTGTCGCGCATGGTCAAGCAGCGCCAGGAAAGCGCGCGCGCCTATGAAGAGGGCGGGCGGCTGGAACTGGTCGAACGTGAAATGGCCGAAATCGGCGTGATCGAACGCTACCTGCCGCGCCAGCTGTCGGACGACGAAACCGAGGCCGCGCTCGACACCGTCATCGCCGAACTTGACGCCACGTCGATCCGGGACATGGGGCGGGTGATGAACGCGCTGAAGGCCAAGTACACGGGCCAGATGGATTTCGGCAAGGTCGGCCCGATGGTCAAGGGGCGCCTGACCTGAGCAGCCCGCATCAGGCGTAGCTTTTCAGCCCTATCAGCAGATCCGACAGAAGGTCGTTCAACCGGATGCGTTCCTCAGGCGTCAGGAACGCGCCCAGTTCCACCTCGCGGCCGCCACCGGTCAGGGTCAGATAGTGTTCGACCGGCCCGCCGCGCGGGATCAGGTTGAGTGTGACCCAGGTGGGATTGGCATGCCAGTCCTGCACCGGGCCTTCGGGGTTGAACCGACGCAGGATGATCCCGTCGCGGCTCAATTGCATTTCTTCCAGCACACGACGGTCCCGGAAATTGCGCTCCAGCGCATACCACAGGCCCCAGAGCGCAGCCCCTGCAAACGGCAACAGCCCCCAAAGCGCCGACGAGCCCAGCAAGCCGATCATCGGAAAGGCCAGCGCAAACGCGGCCAGCCCGACAGCCAATGCAAAGCCACGCGGCGCCAGGGCGTTGTGCG
>CAJQNQ010000016.1 GCA_905479725.1 uncultured Paracoccaceae bacterium
GGTTGTCATATGCGCAATGTCCTTCGCCGAATAGATCGACAGGCTCTGGCGGACCTTGTCTTCAGAACAGGTGCAGCCAAAGGCCAGCGCCTGCGCATCGAACACGCGCGGCGCTTCTTCACTGAACAGGCGGATCAGCAGATCGGTCGGTTGCACGCTGGGGCCGATCAGTTCCAAGGGCTCGACCGTGTCCAGCAGGATAGTGGCCCGGTTCCAGTTTTCAGCGTCATCGCCATGCACCAGATCGTCGGCGGCCAGCAAACCGGCTTCACCCGTTGCGTCATCCTTGGCATGAGGCGACGCCTTGGGCATGTGCTGCAACATCACCCCCCCCGCGCGCCAGCGTTCGTCCTGCCCGGCCTGGGTCGAGCGGCCAAAGGCCGTGGCAAACCGGGTCGGCAACTGCTCGGACTGCGCGAAATAGGTCTCCGCGCAGGCCGAAAGCGACCCGCCGGCAATCGGCGTGATACCCTGATAGGGCGTCATGTCCTGCCCCTGATCGATGATGATCGCGAAATACCCCTGCCCGATCTGAGCAAAGGGATTTTCGGTCAGGCTCAGCGTATCGGCGTCGAAGCTGGCATAGGCGCGGATCTGCGCCGGCTCGCCTTCGGCGGTCGGGGCGTAATAGTCGGTTGCAATCAGCCGCACCGCGCCCGAGCCCCGAACCTGAAGCGAAAGCCGCCAGCGCAGTTTCATCGTCTGGCCGATCATCGCGGTCAGCAGCACGGCTTCGGCCACCAGCGCCTCGATCGGGGCAGGATAGGCGTGTTGAGACAGCACCTTGTCCAGCACACCATCGACCCGCGCCAGACGTCCACGGACATCGGCCCGGTCCAGTTGAAACGGCAGGACGGTATCGTCCCAGGCGATCTGCGCACCGAGGGTCATGGGCAACCTTCACTTCAGGGGGCTTGGCTTCGAGGCCCTCATATAGGACTCCTTGACGCTGGGCCAAGGGGCAAAGCTGATTCGCCTCCCAAACACAGGATGCGCCATGATCCCGCGATTCGGCACGCCACGACAGAGCAACCGCAGCTACCGGTTGCGCCACGGAGCCTATGCGGTGCTGTGGCGCGACGGGCAGGTCCTGCTGACCCATCAGAATGAACCGACGCCGGAATTCCAACTGCCCGGCGGCGGGATCGACCCCGGCGAATCGCCCGTTCAGGCGTTGCACCGCGAGGTGATGGAGGAAACCGGCTGGCGCATCGGGGCACCGCGGCGGCTGGGTGCGTTCCGCCGGTTCACCTTCATGCCCGAGTATGACCTTTGGGCGGAAAAGCTGTGCGCTGTGTATCTGGCCCGCCCGGTGCGCGCCCTGTCGGCGCCATCCGAGCCCGGGCATGACGCCATCTGGGCCGATCCGCAGACCGCTGTCGATCTGCTGGGCAATGCCGGTGACGCGGCGTTTCTGCGCGGCGTCATAGCCTGGCTGCGCTGATCTATCCCTGGGCCGACAAGGCGCCCTGGCTTATCGCGGGGTTGCCGGTGACCAGAACCCACCACAGCTTGCCATTGGCATCCTGAAACCAGGCGAATCCGATTTCGCGGGCGCGCGGGTCAAGAATGATCTGCCGTGTATCGGGCTCCGTGACCCAGGCAGTCAGTGTTTCCAACTCGGTTTCATAGGTCTCCGAAATCGCCTCGCCCAGGAAACCGCCCTGATACCCGGCGCGCACCACCCGGTCGATCGGTGACGAGCCGTCCGAGCCGAAATGCCAGGCTCGGCCCTGAACGGACATGTCGCGCGCGTGGGTCGCCGCGGCCGAGGTCAGTGCGACATTCAGCGTCACAGGGGCCAGGCCGCTTTGCGCGCGAAGCGTGTTCATCGCCTCGCGCATCCGCGCCTGGATCAGCGGCACGTCGCTCTCGCTGATCTGATAGATCACCTGGATCGGCCGGCCATCCGGGCCCAGTTGCGTCACCGGGCCGCTGGCGGCGCAGGCCGAAAGCAGGACAAGGGCGGCGAGGGCGGGAAAGATCGGGCTGGGCATGGCATTCCTGTCAATCAGCTGCACCCCTGCCATAACCAAAAAACTGCTACAATTCAAACGCAACTCATCGTGTTCACAACCGCTTGCGTTGCAAATATGCCATTTTTGCCATATGGTTGGCGCCGTAAGCGATGGACATCCGAGGACCTCAATGACTGATTCAATCTTTCAGCGCCCGAATCGGCGCAGCTTCCTGTTTGGCACCGCTGCTGTTGGGGGATCCCTGGCCGCGCCTGCGGTTCTGGCGCAGACCGCCGGCGCCCTGATGGCCAACAGCACCGAAATGGAGAGCGACGTGCTGGAAACCACGCAGCGCAACGTCTCCAGCTTTCGGGCGATGGACTGGCGCGATTATTTCTCGAACCTTCGGCGCGGCGCGATCCTGGCCGATACCGAAAGCCGGGCGGTTCACTTCTGGTCGGAAGATGGCAATACCTACCGCCTTTACCCGTCCTCCGTCCCCATGAGCGAGGAACTGACGCGTCTGGGACGCACCGAAGTCGTGCGCAAGGTCGTAGGCCCCGAATGGCGCCCCACGCCGTCGATGCTCCGCCGCAACCCCGATTGGCCCAGATATATCGGGCCGGGACCGGACAACCCGCTGGGCACCCACGCGCTGTATCTGTCCTGGCAGTATTACCGTGTCCACGGCACCCAGGACACGCGCAAGATCGGGCGTCGATCGTCGAACGGCTGCATCGGTCTGTACAACGAGAATATCGCCGAGCTTTTCGGCCTCACGGAAATTGGCACCCAGGTGTTGCTAATTTGACGACATTGCGGCGAAGTGGCGGAAATCGAAATACTCCCCCGTTGCATTTTCCACTGCGAACTGGTTTGAGAAAGTCACGAGGTATCGTCTTGGGTGCGCATTCCGCCCGTTAATGAGAATATGCGGAAGTGCGCAAATACTGGAGGTTAACATGAAGAAACTCGCTCTCGCAGGCCTGATCGCCATCACCGGCACCGCTGCAATGGCTTCAGGCCTTGTTACCCCGGCGCCGATGATGGAGCCGGAAGTCATCGTGGCCAACTCGTCGTCGTCGGTTGGTGGCGTTGTCGTGCCGCTGCTGCTGCTGCTTCTGGTTGCCGCTCTGGCAAACTGATCCGCTTACAGCGATCCAATGCAAAGGGGTCGGGCGCAAGCCCGGCCCCTTTCGCTGTTTTGGATGCCGGATGCGGCGGCTATTGGCCCGGCTCCAGCCATCCGGCAAGATTTTCGCCGGCAATGGCTGACAGCGCGTCCATATGCGCCGGATCGTCGTTCAGACAAGGGATGTAGGTAAACGATTCGCCTCCGGCACGTTCAAACGCCTCGCGAATCTCGCCCTGGATTTCTTCAAGCGTTTCAATGCAATCCGCCGCAAAGGCCGGGGCAACGACAGCGATTCGCCGGATCCCTGACCGGGCCAGCTCCGCCACATGCTCTACCGTGTAGGGCCGCAGCCATTCCTCGCGGCCGAACACCGACTGGAACGACGTGTCGATCATCGACGCGTCCCAGCCCAGCCGCTGGCGCAGCAGACGCGTCGTTTTCTGGCATTGGCAATGGTAGGGGTCACCCTCGGTCAGATAACGCTGCGGCATCCCGTGATACGAGGCGATCAGCTTTTCCGGCTTGGTGTCCATCTGGTCCCACACGCCCTGCACCGACCGGGCCAGGGCGTCGATATAGGCGGGGTGCTCGAAATAGGCGGCGACCGTGCGGGCCGCCGGCTGCCGTTTTTCCTGCATCAAGGCGCGGAAGAACTGATCGTTCGCGGTGGCCGATGTCGCGCCCGCATATTGCGGGTATAGCGGAAAGAACAGGATCTTTTCGCAACCGGCGGCCACCATGCGGCTGACGACATCCCCGGTCGAAGGGTTGCCATAGCGCATGCAGAACTCCACCATCACCGTATCGCCATACGCCGCCTGCATATGACCCGCCAGCGCCGCCGCCTGATCGCGGGTAATGGTCATCAGCGGGCTTTCATCGCGCTCGGCATTCCAGATCAGCCTGTAATTCGCGCCCGAGGTGAAGGGCCGCTTTGTCAGGATGATCAGCTGCAACAGCGGTTGCCATTTCCAGGGCGCGATATCGATCACCCGCTTGTCGGACAGGAATTCATTCAGATACCGGCGCATCGACCAGTAATCCGTGGCGTCCGGCGTCCCCAGATTGGCGATCAGAACCCCCACTTTCGCGCGCGTGACCGGCGGATGGCTGGCGGGGGCGTCGCGCAGGCGGCCTTCACCGGGTGCATCGCGGTAAACAGGGGGCGGGGTTGCGGACATGGGCTTCCTTTCGGTGGCTGTTGCCTTCACCTAGCGAAGCGGCGGCGCAGGTCAATCCTTGCGCAGCCCGGGTGCGGCAATGGGCGCGGGTTCCAGACCGGTTTCCTGCGCGCCCAGCGCATCGGCCAGACGCGCGGCGGCCGAACCGGGCCTGAGCGGTTTCTGCTGATCCCCGGACGGCGCCCAGCCGGTCAGGAACAGGGTTTCAACGCTGGAGACCAGCCGACCGCTGTCATCGGCGAAACTCTCGGTGTAGAGTTGCTCGGCGCGGGCCAGAACCGCGCGCGGCATCGGTGCACGGTGGCGATTGGCCAGGGCGTTCCCCTCGCCCATGGCGCGCAGGTCCCGCACCAGATGCCACAAGTCGCGGTAAAGGATTTGCCGCGTGAACCCGTCGGCGACCGGCAGCGCCAGGCCGGCGCGTTGCAACAGGGCGCCCAGATCCCTGATTTCGCCCATCGGCACCACGCGCGGCGACAGCCCGCCCCTGACATCCGATTCGGCCTGCGCCAGGACCGCGCGCAATTCGGCCAGGGTCTGCCCGCCGAACATTACCGCCATGAACAGCCCGTCAGGCTTCAGCGCGCGGCGGCACTGGATGATCTGGCCCAGCGGGTCATCGGCCCAATGCAGCGACAGCGCATGGATCACCAGATCATGCGCGCCCTCGGCCAGGTCCAGCACCGGTTCGTCGGCGACAATCCATGCGCCGGGCATCCGCGCTTGCCAGACCTGGGCAAACGGCGTGACGATCGCCGGTGAAATAAACCTTCTGTTAACTTCGCTGAGTCTCTCCTGAACCTCGTCCGCCGCGTCCTCGTGCAGGAACAGCGCGGGGGCTTTCAGCGCGCGGGCGCGAAACCGGGTCAGTGCGGCGCGGTCGGTCAGTGAAGGGGGGGGCATCTGGGTCATGGGCCGTGTGTTTGGCGTGTCGGCGCCCGAAGTCAAGGGCCACAGGGTGCGGCGCGCGACGCGCGCGGTGATCGACACGCTCTATCCGCCGCATTGCCTGGCCTGCGAGGAGCCGGTGCAGGACCCCGGCACGCTGTGCGGGCCCTGCTGGGCGCAAACCCCGTTCATCGAGGGGCTCGCCTGCGATCGATGTGGCCTGCCGCTGATCGGCGATGCATCCGACGGCGCGGCGCTGTGCGATGATTGCCTGACCATCGCCCGGCCCTGGTCGCAGGGGCGCGCGGTGCTGCGCTATGGCGACGGGGCCCGGCGCCTGGTGTTGGGGCTCAAGTACAGTGACCGCCACGATATCGCCGCGCCCGCCGGGCGCTGGCTGGCGCGCAAGGCCGCGCCGCTGATCCGCCCGGATACCTGCGTCGTGCCCATTCCGCTTCATCGCTGGCGGCTGTTCCGGCGGCGGTTCAACCAGTCGGCGCTGCTGGCCCGCGCGTTGGCGCGGACCCTGCACCTGCCCATGGTGCCTGACGCTCTGATCCGGGCGCAGTTTACCGGTTCTCAGGACGGCCGCAGCCGCAGCGCGCGATTCGCCAATCTGCAAGGCGCCATTCACGCCTATCCACGGCGCATGAATCATCTGACCGGGCGGTCTGTCTTGCTGGTGGACGATGTCATGACTTCGGGCGCCACCATGGCCGCCGCCGCCGAGGCCTGCTTTGCCGCCGGTGCAGACCGGGTCGATGTGGTTGTTCTTGCACGGGTCGAACACGAAGACGCAACCTGAACACCCGCGCAAGTGTTCACAAACGTCGCGGACAGGCTTACATCCTTGATGACAGCAATAAGGATGCCCCATGGCCAAGATCGAAATCTATTCCTCGCCGTTTTGCGGGTATTGCCACGCGGCCAAACGGTTGCTGAGCGCAAAGGGCGCCGCGTTCACCGAGATCGACGTGATCGCTCAGCCCGAACGCAGGGCCGAAATGGTCCAGCGCAGCAACGGCGGGCGCACCGTGCCGCAGATCTTCATCGACGGCGTTCCTATCGGCGGCAGCGACGAACTGCACGCGCTGGATCGGCGTGGCGGGCTGGACCCGCTGCTGAAACAGGCGGGTTAGGCGGATGCGCGCGGCCCTTTTGCAAACCTGCGTGGGTGATAGTCCCGCCGAAAACGTCGCACCGTTGCGCGCCGCATTGCGTCAGGCCATGGCCGCAGGCGCGGGATTCGTGTTGACACCCGAGGTCACGAATTGCATTTCGATGGACCGCGCGCATCAGCATCGGATCCTGACCGACGAGGCTGGCGACCCGGTTCTGGCGATGCTGCGCGATGAGGCGGCGCGCGCCGGGATCTGGGTGCTGGCCGGGTCGATCCTGGTCAAGACGGACGATCCAGACGGGCGCTTTGCCAATCGCTCGCTGCTGATCGGGCCGGACGGACAGATCACCGTGCGCTATGACAAGATCCACCTGTTCGACGTGCAGGTCACGAAGGCCGAGACCTTTCGCGAATCCTCGACCATCCGCCCGGGCGACCGCGCCGTGCTGGCCCAGACCCCCTTTGGCGTTCTGGGCCTGACGATCTGCTATGACGTTCGCTTTGCGCATCTGTATCGCGCCTTGGCCACGGCGGGCGCGCAGATCCTGACGGTTCCCGCCGCGTTCAGCCCCGTCACCGGCGCCGCGCATTGGGAAACGCTGCTGCGCGCCCGCGCCATCGAGACCGGCTGCTACGTGCTGGCCCCGGCCCAGACCGGCGATCATCCCACGACAACCGGGCGGGCGCGCGCGAACTACGGGCATTCGCTGATCATCGATCCCTGGGGCGCTGTTGTGGCCGATGCTGGCACCGAAACCGGCATGATATTTGCGGATCTTGACCTGTCACAGGTAGACCGGGCACGCGGGCGTGTGCCATCTCTGACCCATGACCGCCCCTACACGGAGCCGCAGCTCTGACATGCGATCAACCGATGATCTTGCGATATCCCTGTTTGCCGAGCTGTTCATGACCGATCAGCTGGCCCGCGCCCGCGTAGCCAAGACGCTGCCACGGGGGATGGAACTGTCGCATTTCTCGGTCCTGAACCACCTGGCGCGCAGCACCGAGGAACGCTCGCCGGCGCAACTGGCCAAGGCGTTCAACCTGACCCGCGGCGCGATGACCAACACGCTGAGCAAACTGGAAATGGCCGGGTATGTGCATATCCGCCCCGACTGGGACGACGCCCGGCGCAAATTCGTGGCGATCAGCCCCTCGGGTCGGCAGGCCCGCGACGCGGCGCTGCACGCCATCGCGCCGATCATCGCCCGCTTGACCCGCACCCTGGGTGTCGAACGGGTGCGCGCCGTGCTTCCGGTGCTGCGCGAACTTCGCCTGGCGCTGGAGCGCGACGACACGTAGGTCGGCCAGCGCCGGACCGGCCTGCCCTCAGCGCGGGCTGCGTTTGGCCAGAATGCGCTGAAGTGTGCGCCGGTGCATCGACAGCCGCCGCGCGGTTTCCGAGACATTGCGGTCGCATTGTTCAAAGACCCGCTGGATGTGCTCCCAACGCACGCGGTCGGCCGACATCGGGTTTTCCGGCGGCTCGGGCAGGCCCGCGCCATCTTGCTGCAACAACGCGGTTATCACTTCTCCGGCATCGGCCGGTTTGGACAGGTAATCGGTGGCGCCGATCTTGACCGCGGCCACCGCGGTAGCAATGGCGCCATAGCCCGTCAGCACCACGATTCGCGCATCGGGCCGCTTGGCGCGCAGCACTTCGACCACATCCAGCCCGTTGCCATCCTCCAGCCGCAGGTCGATCACCGCATAGGCCGGGGGTCGAGCCGTGGCCAACGCCTTGCCCGCAGCCACCGAACTGGCCATATCCACGACAAAACCGCGACGCTCCATCGCCCGCGCCAGACGTTTGAGGAAAACCTCGTCGTCATCCACCAGAAGAAGCGACGGATCTTCACCCAGATCGAGCGCGCTTTCGTCGGCCATGCCTGTGCCCCCTTGTTTCAGATACCGATCTAAGCGTCCGCTCGGGTCAGGTCAAACCCATGAGCACGGGATTCGGCGCTGTTCGAATGGCAATCATGGTTTTCCGCGCCCATCCGGGCGCCTGATTTCCCGCGCCTGATTTCCCGGCGCTTGATGCGCCGCGCGATGGTGCATAAAATAGCGCGGCCCCCGTCCCGGAACAACAGGCCCCTTGATGGATACCCAGACACCCGGGCTTATGAACCGAGACGTTCAGGGCCACTGGGTCCGGATGGAAACCCTGACACGGGTGCGCTGGTTGGCGGCAGGCGGGCAGCTGGCGGCGCTGCTCGTTGCCTACTGGATCGTCGAGCTGCGCTTTGCGCTGGGCCTGAGCATGGTTGTCGTCGGGGTTTTGGCGCTGGCCAACCTGGTCATCGCCTATGTCTATCCGCGCTCGAAACGGCTGTCTGAAACCGAAGCCCTGATCACGCTGACCTTCGACACGGTGCAATTGTCGCTGCTGCTGTTCCTGACCGGCGGCATGACCAATCCCTTTGCGCTGTTGCTGATCGCGCCTGTCGCCATTGCCGCGACCGCGTTGCAACTGCGCAGCACGCTGATCCTGGGCATCATCACCATCATCCTGGCCACCTTGCTGGCGCTCTCGCACGAGACCCTGCGCCTGTGGGACGGGACAACGCTGGAACTGCCCGAACTGTTCCGCGTCGGCCTGTGGCTGGCGCTGGTGATCGGCATCAGCTTCATCGGACTGTATTCCCGGTCCGTCGCCGCCGAAAAGCACGCGCTGGCCGAGGCCCTTCTGGCGATGCGGATGGCGCTGGCGCGGGAACAGAAGCTGACCGATCTGGGCGGTGTGATCGCCGCTGCCGCGCATGAACTGGGCACCCCGCTGGCGACGATCAAGCTGGCCTCCGCCGAACTGATCGACGCCCTGCGCGATGACCCGGACCTGGCCGAGGATGCGATTCTGATCCGCGATCAGGCTGATCGCTGCCGGGCGATCCTGCGGTCCATGGGGCAGATGGGCAAGGTTGACATGCATGTGCGCCACGCGCCGCTTGAAACCGTGGTGACCGAGGCCGCCGCCCCCCATGCCGACCGGGGCAAGCGCCTGGTGTTCGATACCTTCGACCTGCCCGACGACGCCCGCATGCCCGAGATCCAGCGCCGCCCGGAAATCGTCCACGGGCTGCGCAACCTGATCCAGAACGGGGTCGATTTCGCCAGGCAGACCGTCTGGGTCGAGGCAACATGGTCGGACACGATCATCCGGTTGCGGATCATCGATGACGGCCCCGGCTATCCCGTGCATCTTCTGGACCGGATCGGAGACCCCTATCTGCGGGGGCGCCGCCGCGACAAGCGCCCGGAATATGACGGGATGGGGCTGGGGCTGTTCATCGCCAAGACGCTGCTTCAGCGCAGCGGGGCCACCGTCCGGTTCTCAAATTGCTCGGGCCAGCACCGGCCGCGCGGCTTTTCCGGCCCCCGCTGCGGCGCCGTGGCCGAGGTCACATGGCCCCGACAAGCGGTCGAGGCCGACCCGCGCGGGCCCTTGGGCGAGAACACGCCATATCCCGTGGCATGACCAGCGCGGCCTTTAACGTCACTTTAACCAATACCGCCCATTCTTGAACGCACCTGATGCTTTGTTGGCAGGATGGTTCCATGACCGAGGCGCTATTATTCTCCCTTGTCCTTGTCGGCACTTCGGTGCTGACCGTGCTTGCTGTTCTGATGTTGCTCACCGCCTTCGGGCGGCAGGGCCGGCCCCGGCGTGGCGCGCCGGTCGGCGGCGGTGATCCCGCCTTCCTGTTCGACGGCCGGCGCCTGATCGATGCCAACGCCCGCGGACGCGCCATCCTTCAGGCTCTTACTGACTCGGATTCCGATGGCTTGTCGGCGCTGCTGGCGTTTCTCGGCGTCGATTTTCCGGGGATCGAGGGGCGTCTGTCCGCCCTGGATGAGGGCCAGGGCCTGTCGATGCCGTCGCAAAAGCCGGGCTCCAGCCTGGAACTGACCGCAGAGCGGCGTGACGGCTCGCTGCGCGTGACCCTGGTGGATACCCTGTCGGACGAAGCGGCCGTGACTCTGGATCGCCTCAGCTACCGCGCGATGACCGATGAACTGACGCTGATGCGCGGGTTGATCGACGCCGCCCCCCTGATGTTGTGGCAGGAAAACCCAAGCGGTCAGGTCACCTGGGCCAACCGCGCCTACATGCAGCGTCTGGCCGATGACAGCACGTTGCTGTCCTGGCCCCTTCCCGCGCTGTTCCCGGCAGCGGACTCGACCGCGACGCAGCGTGTCAGCCTGGTCGATGACACGAATGCCGACGCCGCTGTCTGGTTCGATATCAACCGCGTAGCCACCGATGCCGGGCATCTGGTCTATGCCCTGCCCGCCGATGAGGCGCATCAGGCCGAACGCACGAAGCGCGACTTCGTGCAGACCCTGACCAAGACTTTCGCCACGCTGCCCATTGGCCTGGCGGTGTTCGATCGCACGCGCCGGTTGCAGGTGTTCAACCCCGCGCTGACCGACCTGACCGGGCTGGAGACCGAATTCCTGCTCTCGCGCCCGGGGATCGAAGGGTTCCTGAACCGGATGCGCGACAAGCACGTCCTGCCAGAACCGCGCGACTATCGCAGCTGGGCGCGCCGCTTGCTGGACATCGAAACCGCCGCCCCGATGGGGGAGTTCGAGGAAACCTGGGCCCTCCCCTCGGGCCAGACCTTTCGCGTCAGCACCAATCCGCACCCTGACGGCGCGCTGGCCTTCCTGATCGAGGATATTACTTCGGAAACCCATATGAACCGCAATGTGCGCGCCCAGATGGACACCAGCCAGTCGGTTCTCAACCAGATCGACGCGGCCATCGCCGTTTTCGCACCCAACGGGCAGCTGGTGCTGACCAACACCGCCTTTTCGCAGCTCTGGACGTTGGAGGGTGAAGATTCGATCAACGCCGTGACCCTGCCCGAAGCCCTGGAAAACTGGCAAGAGGTTGGCAGTGACCCCCAGCTCTGGGCCCGGGTCGGCGCGCTGTCTCGCCCCGTGCAGGGCGAAAAACCACGGGTCACGGGCATCATGACCCTGACCGATGGCGAGGTGTTGACCGTGGATGCGCGGCGCACATCGACCGGCGCGCTGATGATCGCCTTCTCGCAGGACGCCAAAAAGAAAACCGCCCCTGAGCAGGACTCAAGGGCGGGATCGCGCGCGCAAATCCTGCGCGCCAGCGCCTGAAGCGCCGCTTACAGCGACGATTCGATCCAGCTGGCCAGCGCCGCCTTTGGCGCGGCACCCACCTTGTTGGCGATGACCTGGCCGTTCTTGACCATGAACAGCGCCGGGATCCCGCGGATCCCCAGCGCCGCCGTCACTTGCGGGTTTTCATCGACATTGACCTTGGCGATCTTCACACGGCCTTCATATTCCACCGAAAGCTCTTCCAGTGCCGGGCCGATCTGCTTGCATGGGCCACACCATTCAGCCCAGAAGTCGATGACAACGGGCAGCTCGCTGTCGCGCACTTCGGTATCGAAGGTCGCGTCGGTCACGGGGACGGTGGGCATGGCATTCTCCTGATATGCGGCCGGTCGGGCGCAGGGATGTGTGATGCTTCTTACCTATGAAGGTGCCACGGCAGGGTCAAGGGCGGCGCGATCCAGCGCGGCCTCGGTCAAGCCCGGTTCCAGCGGCATGAACTGACGGGTGGCCGTCCAGACCAGCGCCATGTCGATGCGCCGCCCGGGGAATTGCGCCGCCAGCATGTGCCGGTAGGCCCCCATCTGCCGCAAGATCCCTTCCGGAACTGCTTCGGACACGGCCGGAACGACCCGATTCGATTTGAAATCGACCGCCAGAACTCGCGCATCGTCGATCACAAGCCGGTCGATGATCCCCCAGATCGGCCGGCCCCGCCACAACCCTGAGAGCGCGGTTTCCACCAGGGCTCCGGATCGAAAGACATCCGCCAGTTCGGTTGCATTCAGCACCTCCAGGACCTCGGTCAGGCACAGCATGGCTTCGTCGCCCTCGACCCCCATCGCCAAAAGCCGTTCCTGGCCCTGCGCCGCGCGCTGGTCCGGCGGACACGCCGGCAGATGCTCCAGCAACGCATGGATTGCCCGTCCGCGGCCCAAGGCCAGGTCGGTGTCCGCCCCTTCACCGGCCAGCGCCTTCGCCCCGCCCAGCGATGTCGGCGACAGGATCCTGTCGCGCGGGCCCACCGGCGGCAAATCAGGCAAGGCAAAGGCCGCGGGCGCGGCGCCATCGGCACGCAGGGGCTGGCCTGCCGCAACGGGCCAGTCGCCGTGCTGGTGGCGCAAGCCCGCACCCAGCGGCGAGTCCAGCGGAACCGGGGCCATCGCGGCCATGCCCGCCGAAACCTTGGCATACCAGCACTCCGGCGCGTCGACCTTGCCGGCCCCCGCCACGATCAACCAGCTTTCCGCCCGGGTCAGCGCGACATACAACAAGCGGTCGTTTTCCTGCTCGCGCAGGGCTGCCAGATTTTCCTCGGCCTCGGTCTGAATTTCGGTCGCAGCGTCCTTGTTGCCGCGCAGAATCGGGATTTCTCCGATTGGCGTGATATCCGCCGGGTTCGGCGCCCTGCGCTGTGCGGTATCGGGCAGAATGACGATCGGCGCCTCCAGCCCCTTGGCGCCGTGAACCGTCATCACCCGCACCCGCCGCCCGGCCGATTCCGTCTGGCGCTTGACCTCGGCATCGGACGCCTGAAGCCAGCCCAGGAAGCCGTCCAGCGACGGCACGTGATCCTGCTCGTAGCGCAGCGCCAGATCGACGAAAGCCTCCAGCGCCTCGTCCACCTCGGCCCCGAACCGCGCGCGAATACGGCGCCGGCCGTCATGCCGTGTCAGGATCCGTTCGATCACCTCGAACGGTCGCATGAAATCCACCTGATCGCGCAGATCATCCAGGATCTGGCGGGTCTCCTCATGGGCTGGGTCGCCGCGCAGCGCCTCCCACAGGAATTTGTCGCCTCGCGGATGGGCAAGCCGGAACAGCCGGTCCTCGGACCAGTCAAACAGCGGCGAGCGCAGCGCGATGGCCAGCGACAGGTCATCCTCGGGCAGCGCAAGGAACGACAACAGCGCGATCAGATCCTGCACCGCCAGTTCATCGGCCAGAACCAGCCGGTCCGCCCCTGCGATTTCCAGCCCCTGCGCCTTGCACGACCGGATCAGCGCGTCGAACAGGGTCTTGCGCCGCCGCACCAGAATCAGGAAATCGCCCTCATGCACCGGGCGCCGGCCATCCCGAGTTTCGATCTGTTCGCCGCGATCGATCATCGCCCTGATTTCCCCGGCGACTGCGCGGGCCAGAACGATGTCCGGGTCGGACTGCGCGGGCCGGTCCAGCGGGTCATGCCAGGGTTGGTCGGGGTCCTTGTCCGGCTTTTCCACCGGTGGCCACAGGTCCACGCGCCCCGGTTTGGTCAGATGGAACGCCTGATGGTCGCTGGGGCCGCCCAGGCCGTTGTCGCCCTGATCGGCGGCGAAACAGGCATCGACCAGCCTCAACACCGCATCCGACGAGCGAAAGGAGTGCTTGAGCTCGGACAGGGTCAACCCCTGGCCCGCCTGTGTCAGCCGCTGCCGGAACGCCGCGCGCGTGGCCTCGAATCGTTGCAGATCGGCGCCTTGAAACGAATAGATGGACTGCTTTCGATCCCCGACCACGAAGATCGTGCGGCGCGCGTCACGGGCGCCCAGCCCGGCGGCAAATTCCTGCGTCAGCAATTCGATCACGCGCCATTGCTCGGGGCTGGTATCCTGCGCCTCGTCCACCAGAATATGGTCGATCCCGCCATCCAGCTTGAACAGAACCCATTGGGCAACCGACGTGTCATTCAGCAGATCGCGGGTCAGGCGGATCAGGTCATCGAAATCCAGCCATCCGCGCGCGGCCTTGGCCTGATCGAAGCCCGGAAGCCAGACCCGCGCGAAGCGGTGCAAGGCGCTCGCCGAGTCCAGCGCCCCCAGCCCCAGCCGCCGGCTGCGGTTGGCTTCCAGCCTCAGCGCCAGCGCATCGAGCGCCTCCGCATCATCAACCGATAGCAGGGCCTGCGTCGCCTTGGTGGCGATCTTTCCAAGTTTGGCGGCAAACGGAGTCTTGCCGCCCTGAAACAGCAGTTTGCCCTCAAACGTCTCTAACGCTGCCAGATCCAGCGTTCTTATCGGCGCCAGCGCAGCCGCCAGCTTCACGTCATTGGACGAACCCCGCCGCAACACGGGCAACACCCGGGCCAGCAGGTCGAGCTCGGACCCCTCAAAAACATCCGCCAGCACCTGATCGACCGTATCGCCCCGCGCCACCCCGAAAAGCGCGTTCAGATCCGGCATTTCGCCCGAAAAAGCGTCTCTATGCTTGCCAATATCGCGCAAGACCTGCTGAAACGCATCCTCTCCCAACCGGCTGAGAAGGTCGGTCAGAAGCGGGGCATCTGGCCCCTGGGCAATCCGGTCCAGCAGATCGACACGCAGCTCTTGCAGGCTGCGCTCCTCGACCTCGGCGAAATCCGGGGAAACCGCGGCCTCCAGCGGGAACCGGCGCAGAACCGCGCTGCAAAAGGCGTGGATCGTCTGGATCTTCAAGCCGCCCGGCGTTTCGATGGCCCGCGCGAACAGGCGGCGGGCATTGAGCAGCAGATCGGGCTGACCGTCGACATCCTCTCCCAGATCGCGCAGCGCTTGTATCAGGGTCGCATCGGGCAGCATTGCCCATTCGCCCAGCCGCTGAAACAGGCGGTTCTGCATCTCGCTGGCGGCGGCCTTGGTGTAGGTCAGGCACAGGATGCGTTGCGGCAGGGTGCCGCGCAGCAACAGGCGCGCCACGCGGTCGGTCAGCACCCTGGTCTTGCCGGACCCGGCATTGGCCGACAACCAGGTCGAGGCTACCGGATCCGCCGCATCGACCTGCCGCATGGTGGCCTCATGCATCGTCATCACCCACCTTGATCGTGACCGCGTCATCAGTCGGTTGCCATTCACCGCGGCGCGCCAGCGGGTGATAGTCGCTGCGCCAGCGTTCCTTTTCCACGGCACGCATGGCGGTGAATCCCTGCTCGGGCGACAAATAGGCCGACAACAGGGCCGCCAGTTCGGCGCGGTGCCTGGCCAGTGATTCAGGCGACACACTCGCGTCCATGGTGCCGAATTTCGACCCAAGGCCGACATAGGCCGCCGCCGCAACCGGCATCGCCCCCAGCGCGGCAAAGGCACCGTCCTCGACCATCAACGCCAACAGCACAAGCTGCTTGCTGAACGTCGTCTGCTGACTTTTGCTGGGCAACGCGCCGGTCTTGTAGTCATAGATCACCGCCTGGTTGTCCGAGGTGACATCGATGCGGTCCGGCTTGCCGATCAAGGTGAAGGCAGGGTCACGCAGCGACAGCGCGGCTTTGCTTTCGGTTACCGAAGGGGTCCCCGCCAGCCCGGCATTCCACGCCACGAAGGCCGCGGCCGAGGGCTGGAGCCGCGCCAGCCAGTGCAGCCGCACCGAATGCCACGGACATTCGCGCGTCAGAACCGCCTCGGCGACCTGCATGAAGGAGTCAACATCGCCGGGTGTTCCGGGTGGATGGCGCTGAACATAGTCGTCCAGCACCTGATGCAGAACCGTGCCCCGCAACCGCGCATCGGCCTCGGGCGATAGCGGGTCAAGGCTGCGCAGGCGCAGGACGCTCTGTGCATAGATCTGATACGGATCGCGGATCAGCGTTTCGATCTGCGTAACCGCCAGTTCTCGGGGGCGCGCAGACGGCGGCGGCGCCGGTGCCGGGCGCGGGTTGCGCGCGGTCATGCGGGCTGGCAAATCGGCCTGATGGTTTTCATGGGCGTCCGCCAGCGCCAGCCATTGCGCACCGCGCGCGCGCATCTGCGCCAATGCCTCTGGGCCGCTTTGCGCGGGCAGGCCGGCGATCAGGTTGGTCAGCCGGTTCAACCAGCGCGAAGGCACCGTTTCGGCATCGGCATCCCGCGTCGCACGAACCAGCATCACCTCGGCCCCGGCGACAGCAATCTGGAAATCATGCGCCGACAGGCCGACCTGTCGCTCAGGCAACAACAGGCCGGCGTCCAGCCGCATTTGCCGATTGAACCACGGATCCGGTTGCGGGGCGCTGGGCCAGACCCCATCGTTGAGCCCACCCAGAACGATCAGATCGGCGCCCTGGGCCCGTGCCTCCAGCGTCCCCCAGATCATCACATGGGGATGTGCTTCAAGCCCTTCGCGCACTTCACGCCCGGCAAAAACCGTCTCTAACAACGCCGAATAGTCACCAATTGGCATCTCTCCGCCGCTGTCCGACACCTCAAGCAAGGCATCGAACATCGCCCGCGCCTGCCCCCCCGCTTCGGTCTTCCACAATTCGCCGGGCTCACCACCTTCGGGGCCGCGCGCCAGATGCTCGGCAAACGCCAGATGCGTCTCTAACCATGCCGACAGGGAGCGAATTGCCAGTCCGTCCGGCAGCGACATCGCCCGGATCAGCCATGCCGCCCAGCCTTGGCGCGGCGGCTTGCCATCGGCCCAGTGCCGCAACGCCGCCGCGTCCGGATAGGGCAAGCCCTTGCGGCGCAAATACAACTCTAGATCCCGCAGATGCAGCAGGTGGGCGCCGCGCCCGGATGGGCTATGCGTGATCGGATGCTTGAGCAGCGACACCAGGGCCTGGGCGGTCACGCCGCCGCGCATCAGCTCCGCGATCTGGCGCAGGTAGCGGCCGGGCGCGGACAGCGAAAGAGGCCGCCCGGCGCTGTCATCGGGGCGGATGTGCCAACGGTCCAGAACCGCCGTGACGCGGCGCGCCAGGGTGCGGTCCGGCGTGATCAGCGCGGCCTTGCGCCCGTCCACCGCAGCCTGGCGCAGGGCCAGCGCAATGCTCAGCGCCTCTTGCCGCGGGCTGCCCGCTTCGACCAGCGTGATGCCGCGCGTGGGGGCCATCAGGTCGCCCAGCGCTGGGCCGTCGCGCAGCCACTGATCCGTCACCGGCGCTGGCCGCAGCGCCAGGGACACCAGCGCATTGCGTTGCTGCGGACCGGGGTCATCGTGCCACGGCCGGACATTCCCGGCCTTCAGCCCCAGCCCCCGCAACAGCCGCGCGTAGCGAAATTGCGGATGATCCTCGCCGATCATCGGATCGCGCAGCCCGTCCCACAGGTCCTGCGGCATCGCAGTGTCAAGTCCGGGCAGCACGACCGCACCCTGCGGCAGCCCGGCGATCGCCTGCATCAACAGCGCGGACGGCCCGCGCGACCCGGAGGACCCGGCCAGGATGACCGGATGATCGGGCGGGGTATTCGCCCAATGATCGGCCAGCAGCGCAATCGACCGCCGCAAACGCCCCTGTCCGCCCGAGACCGGCCCGAAATGCTGGCCGATCAGCCGGATGAATCGCAGCGACCGCGTCCAGTGTTCGGAATGATTGCTGACATCCAGGCGCTCCAGCACGGAAAGCGGAACCGCCTCGCCCTGCATTTCATCGAGCAGCCGGAACAGACCGTCCGCCAACGCATGGGCGGCGTTGCCGGGCGCCAGATCCGGCTCTCGGGCCAGCAGCGCCCGGATGGTCTGCGCCAGCGCCAGGCGCGTGCGCAGACCAGTGTCCGCTGCCTCGGCGCCCGCCAGATCGCCGATCAGCCGAAGGCGGGGCAAAAAGCCCTGGCCCTGACGGATGAGCGCCTCGCGCAGCCGGGCCTGCATCCGCGCGGTGTTCACAATCACCTCGACCCGCGCCATCGCCTCGGGCGGCTGACCGGCCATGCGCGCGCGCAATCCTTCGGCCAGAATCTGCGGAAAATCCGGGCCCGGGGGCACACCAAAAACACGGGGGGCGGAGGTTGGGTCAAACATCGGGCACTTCTTTCAGACGGGCCTTCCACGCCGGATCATCGGCCAGCGCGGTCACGCTGCGCCCATGATCCAGAACGGTAAACCGCAATGTCAGAGCCTGTTTTGGACGATCCGCGCCCAGCCTTTCAGGCCATTCGACCAGGCACAGCGCGGATTCAAAGGCCTCGGTCAGGCCCAGTTCGACCGCTTCATCCGGGTGGGTCAGCCGGTAAAGATCCGCGTGCCAGATCTCGAACCCCGGCGCATCATAGGTTTGCACCAGCGTGAAGGTGGGCGACGGCACGTCCTCGGCCACGAAGCCCTGGATCAGGGCGCGCGCAAAATGGGTTTTCCCGGCGCCGATCTGCCCTTCAAGCAGCACGGTATCCCCGGCGCGCAGATGCGGCGCAAGGGCCCGCGCCAGGTTCGCGGTTGCGGCGGCATCCGGCAGGAAAAGGGGGGTGTTCAACTGCATCATGGCGCCAGACTAACGCCCGCGTGACCGGCCCGCCAGAGCCCGGGTGCTTGTGAAGCACGGGTCACGCCGCCATATAGGGTCCAGCAATGAAAAGGGGTTCGCATGTCCGAACAGAAATTCCCCGGTTGGCACGGCACCACGATCCTGGCGGTTCGTCGGGGCGGCGAGGTTGTCGTGGCCGGTGACGGCCAGGTCAGCCTGGGGCAGACGGTAATCAAGGGGTCCGCGCGCAAGGTGCGCCGGATCGGAACGGGCCAGGATGTGGTTGTCGGCTTTGCCGGGTCCACCGCCGATGCGTTCACGCTGCTGGAGCGGCTGGAAAAGAAGCTTGAGGCCGCGCCGGGCCAGCTGGCCCGCGCCTGTGTGGAGCTGGCCAAGGATTGGCGCATGGACAAATACCTGCGCAATCTTGAGGCCATGCTGATTGTCACCGATGGCGCCGATCTGCTGGTGGTGACGGGCGCGGGTGACGTTCTGGAGCCCGAACATGACATTGCCGCCATCGGATCGGGCGGCAATTTCGCCCTGGCCGCCGCGCGCGGGCTGATGGAAACCGACCTGCCCGCCGATGATGTCGCCCGCAAGGCCATGGCCATCGCCGCCGATATCTGCGTCTACACGAATGGCAACCTGACGGTTGAACGGATCAAGAAATGACAGACCTGACCCCGCGTGAAATCGTATCAGAACTGGATCGCTTCATCATCGGCCAGTCCGATGCCAAGCGCGCCGTGGCGGTGGCGCTGCGCAATCGGTGGCGGCGCAAGCAGCTGGACCCGGCGATGCAGGAAGAGGTGTATCCGAAGAATATCCTGATGATCGGCCCCACCGGTGTCGGCAAGACTGAAATCAGCCGCCGGCTGGCGAAGCTGACCGGGGCGCCGTTCCTGAAGGTCGAGGCCACGAAATTCACCGAGGTCGGTTATGTGGGCCGGGACGTGGAGCAAATCATCCGCGATCTGGTCGACGCGGCTATGATCATGACACGCGACGACATGCGCGATCAGGTCCACGCGCGCGCGCAGGCCAACGCCGAGGAGCGCGTTCTGGATGCCATCGCCGGCAAGGATGCGCGCAGCGGCACTCGCGATCTGTTTCGCAAGAAGCTGCTCGCCGGAGACCTGAACGATACCGTGATAGAGCTGGAAATCGCCGAAGCGGGCCCGTCGCTGCCGATGATGGAAATCCCCGGCATGCAGGCGCAGGGCATGAACCTGGGCGACCTGTTCGGCAAAGCGTTTGGCGGGCGCACGGTGAAAAAGCGCCTGACCGTGGCCGAAAGCCATGATTTGCTGATCAGCGAAGAGGCCGACAAGCTGCTGGACGAGGACGCCGTGAAAGCCGCCACGCTGGAGGCGGTGGAGCAAAACGGCATCGTGTTCCTGGACGAGATCGACAAGGTTTGCGCCCGCGCCGAAACACGCGGGGCCGATGTCAGCCGCGAAGGCGTGCAGCGCGACCTGCTGCCGCTGATCGAGGGGACGACCGTGTCCACCAAGCATGGGGCGGTGAAAACCGATCATATTCTGTTCATCGCCTCGGGCGCGTTTCATGTGGCCAAGCCGTCGGACCTGCTGCCCGAATTGCAGGGGCGCCTGCCGATCCGGGTGGAATTGCGCGCACTGACCGAAGACGATTTCGTGCGCATCCTGACGGAAACCGACAACGCGCTGACCCGGCAATACGCGGCGCTGATGGGGACAGAGGAAGTCGAGGTGACCTTTACCGAGGATGGCATCCGCGCGCTTGCCCGGATTGCCGCCGAGGTGAACCGCACGGTCGAAAATATCGGTGCGCGGCGGCTTTACACCGTGCTGGAGCGGGTGTTCGAGGAATTGTCCTTTGCCGCGCCTGACCGCGCCGGGCAGGCGGTGACGGTTGATGCCGATTACGTGGAGCACAGCATCGGCGATCTGAGCCGCTCGGCCGATCTGAGCCGGTATGTGCTGTGATCGAACAGGGATGGTGGGTTGAAAACCCACCCTACCCGTTTGGGTTGGGGCGCAAAGAGGGGCGCTGCCCCCTCTTTCGCTGCGCGAAATTCACCCCCGGAGTATTTCGGGCAAGATGAAGTCGTGTCAGGGCAAAGCCAGATGCGGCTGAAGCCTCTCGCGCACCGCGTCCGGCATGGGCGCGGATTTGCGCGTGTTGGGGTCGAAGAACACTTCGGTCAGGTCATAGGTGGCGTGCAAGTCCCCGGTCACGGCATGGATCATCCGCAGGTGGAAAGTCGCGCTGCGCCCGCCCAGCCGGCTGACGGCGCCATCGATGATGAACCCGTCGCCGGCCACCAGTTCCTCGATGAAATTGGTTTCTGCCTTGGCGGATACGACATGCACGCGGTGCTCGGACATCATCCAGTCTATGGGGATGTTGAATGCCGTATACATGAAGAACGACGCATCATCGAAGAACGGCGCGTAATGGCGCACGTTCATGTGGCCGAAAATGTCATGGTGCCATGGGTGCACCACGCCGCGCAGAAGTTCGGGGCGGGAGTCAGGCATTGAGTTCGCGTCCTTCGACATAGTGGCCATAGATCGTGGTCATGATGGAAATGCCGAACATTGACGAGACCCACTGAACAGCGATCTGAAAGGCAATGCCCAAGATGGGCGCGGTTCCGGCCAGAAGGCCAAGCGGCAGCGTCAGGACGACCGACGCGACAATCGTCACCAGCGCCAGCGCCAGCATGGTGCCGCTGGCGCCACGGGTGGCGTTCCATGCCTGGCCTATGCTCAGGCGTTCGCCGATTGCGGCCGAGGGCAGGATGGGTGAGATTCGGTAGAAAATGATGATGATGGGCGCATAGATCAGCAGGCCGGAGAGAATGAGCACCAGGAGGGGGGGAAGGCCGGTCACGGCGAACACCGCGACGATCATGCCGCCGACAAAGCCGAAAAGCAGCACCGCGCCGAAAATTGCCAGGGACAGAATGAGCCCTGAAATCAGATACCGCATGATCGCGCCGCCGTTGAACTGCGGGCCCAGCGCGCCGGGATGTTCCTCGAGCAGGATAAACCTGTGCCAGGCGGTGGCTGTCCACAGCAAGGCGATGACTCCGCCGATAAAGGCAACGGGAAAGAACGACCAGAATCCTTCTGGAACCTGCGACATCTGACCCGCGGGCACGGCGCTGCCCCATTCGGCCATCACGAATGTGGTGCCGAACCGAGAGATCATCCAAAGGGTCATCAACACGATCCAGACCAGTGCCGGGATGGTGATACGGATGGCGGACCCCAGATTGCCGAAGATCATGCGCAAGGAATGAAGAAACAACTGAACCCCCAGCATCGGGAACCTCCTGCGCCCTGTGGTCAATACGGCATTGTTCGGGTGTGCGGCGGGGTTGTCAATCGCCGCCGGGTGTTGCGCCCGGCGGGTAAAGGCGGTAGCCAAAGCGCGATTTATTCCATGGGAGTTTTCCACATGTCTGCGCCCAAGAAAGTTGTGCTGGCTTATTCCGGCGGGCTTGATACCTCGATCATTCTGAAATGGCTGCAAACCGAATACGGGTGCGAAGTCATCACTTATACCGCCGATCTGGGCCAGGGCGAGGAGCTGGAGCCCGCGCGCCGCAAAGCCGAATTGCTGGGCATCAAGCCCGAGAACATTCACATCCTGGACGCGCGGGAAGAGTTTGTGCGCGACTACGTGTTCCCGATGTTCCGCGCCAATGCGCTTTATGAGGGGCTGTATCTGCTGGGCACCTCGATTGCGCGGCCGTTGATCTCCAAGCATCTGGTGCAGATCGCGCATGAGCATGGCGCGGATGCGGTGGCGCACGGGGCGACCGGCAAGGGCAACGATCAGGTGCGATTCGAGCTGGCCGCCTATGCGCTGGATCCGTCGATCCGGGTGATTGCCCCGTGGCGCGAGTGGGATCTGACCAGCCGCACCAAGCTGCTGGAATTCGCCGAGGCAAACCAGATCCCGATTGCCAAGGACAAGCGCGGTGAGGCGCCGTTCTCGGTGGATGCGAACCTGCTGCACACCTCAAGCGAGGGCAAGGTGCTGGAAGATCCGGCGGATGAAGCGCCCGATTACGTCTATCAGCGCACGGTGAATCCCGAGGATGCGCCGGATCAGCCCGAGATGGTCGAGATCGAATTCGAGCGCGGCGATCCGGTGGCGATCAATGGCGAGCGGATGACCCCGGCGGGCATTCTGACCAGGCTGAACGAACTGGGCGGAAAGCATGGCGTGGGCCGGTTGGATCTGGTGGAAAACCGCTTCGTCGGCATGAAATCGCGCGGGGTCTATGAAACGCCGGGCGGCACCGTGCTGTTGGAGGCGCATCGCGGGATCGAGCAGATCACGCTGGATTCAGGTGCCGGCCACCTGAAGGATTCGATCATGCCGCGCTATGCCGAGCTGATCTATAACGGATTCTGGTTCAGCCCCGAGCGGGAAATGCTGCAAGCCCTGATCGACAAATCGCAAGAGCATGTCACCGGAACCGTGCGGGTGAAGCTTTACAAAGGGTCGGTGCGGACGGTGGCGCGCTGGTCCGAGCATTCGCTTTATTCCGAGGCGCATGTGACGTTTGAAGAAGACGCAGGCGCCTATGACCAGAAGGATGCGGCAGGTTTCATCCGGCTGAACGCGCTGCGCCTGAAGTTGCTGGCTACGCGCAATGCGCGGGTGGCTGACAAGGGCTGAGCGCCCCCGTCGCAAGGGTCAGGACACCGGGTCGCGGAAACGCGGCCCGTTTTTTACATCATGATCGCGAAAATGCCGATCCACAGGACAGAGCCGATCAGAACGGCCAGCGCGATTCCGGTGCCGGCGGGCAGATGGATGGATTCGCCCCGTTCGGCACGGCCCGTGTCCATCAGTTCGGCGGTTTTGACCTGCGTGTTCATGGCGTCCCTTTCGATCCAACCGGGCCAGTCTGGGCCCAGGTTCTGAAAGAACCCTTAATCGGGGCAGAAGAAAGGCGAGGATGCGGCGAAATTACCGCGCAGCCAGAAAGGCGCCGATCTGATCGCTGTCCGGCATGGCGGCGGCAGCGCCCGGTCTGGTCACCTGAAGCGCGGCGGCGGCGGCGGCCAGCGTCAGGGAACGGTGCGCCGTGTGGCCCTGATCGAGCGCGGCGGCCAGAACGCCGGCAAAACAGTCGCCCGCGCCTGTGGTATCGATAGGCTTGACCGAAAAGGCCGGCACGAAAATCGGATCGGCGCCGGCGGTGATCCATTCGGCGCCGCGCGCACCGTGGGTGACGATCACGGCCTCGACGGGTTGATCGGCCAGGGCGATCCCGGTGGCGTCAATCAGCGCCTTCGCTTCCCCGGCGTTGACCAGAAGATGCGTGACATGCGGCAACACCGCCTTCAGCGGCTCCAACGCGAAGGGCGCGGCGGAATAGAAGACGCGCATCCCCCGGGCGCGGGCTGTCGCGGCGGCCACGGCCTGATGCGAGGTTTCATTTTGCAACAAGAGCGTGTCATCTGGCACTGCCTGCGCCAGTGTCTGCGCGATCAGGTCCGGCGATTGCGCCAGATTGGCGCCGGAATAGATGATGATCTGGTTCTCGCCCCGCGCATCGACCGCCACAATTGCGTGGCCCGTCGGCTGCGCGACCCGCGCGATCGCATCCAGCGCCACGCCGTGCCGCACAAGCTGATCCTCGACCCAGGCATCGCCCTGCCCGATGGCACCGATATGCACCACCCGTGACCCGGCGCGCAGCGCGGCGATGGACTGGTTCACGCCCTTGCCGCCCAGGCCCTGCGAAAACCCGTGCGCCGAGAGGGTTTCACCCGGCGCGGGCAGCGCGTCCATCCGGTAGACATTGTCGCAATTGATCGAGCCCAGGCAGAAGACGGTCATTTTCCGGCGGCGCCCATGCGGCAGGCGGCCATGACGGCCATGTTCATAATGTCGTTGACGGTAGCCCCGGTGGGCAGGATCTGGATGGGCTTTGGCACGCCCGTCAGAATGGGCCCGATCACGGTAGCCCCCGCCATTTCCTGCATCAGCTTGACCGAAATCGACGCCGAATGGCGCGCGGGCACGACCAGAACATTCGCCGGGCCGGTAAGCCGCGAGAACGGATAGGCAGCGGCAGCGACCGGATTCAGCGCGACATCCACGGTCATCTCGCCCTCGTATTCGAAATCCACGCCGCGCTTGGCCAGGACATGGGGCGCCAGGTGCATCTTCTGCGCGCGTTCGGAAACCGGATAGCCGAAGGTGGAGAAACTGACGAAGGCCACGCGCGGTTCAAGGCCCAAAGAGCGGGCGACACCTGCGGCACGGGTGGCGATATCGGCCAGGTCGTCCTCCTCGGGCCATTCATGCACCAGGGTATCCGCGATCAGCACGATGCGCCCCTTGTGCAACAGGGCCGAGACGCCGACGGCGCCGTCTTGCGCGCGGGCATCGAATACGTGGTTGATCATGTCCATGACCAGCGCCGATTTCCGCGTGGCGCCAGTGACCAGCCCGTCGCCATGGCCATGCTGAAGCATCAGCGCGGAAAAGATGTGCCGGTCGCGCGTGGCCATGCGGTGCACGTCGCGCTGATCGAAGCCTTTGCGCTGGAGGCGGTTGTAAAGATAGCTGCGATAGGCGTCCAGATGGCGGGTATTGGCGGCGTTGACAATCTGAAGTTCGCGCACCGCGTCGCTCAGACCGGCGGTATCCAGCCGGCGGCGCACGTCATCTTCAGTGCCGACGACCAGCGACTTGCCCAGACCAGCGCGCTGATAGGCAACAGCGGCGCGCAGCACGCGCTCGTCATCGCCTTCGGCGAAGATCATGCGCGACTGCGCCTGACGGGCCCGCGCAAACAGGCTTTGCTGGATCGAGGCGGTGGGATCCATGCGCGATTTCAGGGTCAGTCGATAGGCGTCCAGATCGATGATCGGACGGCGGGCCACGCCGGTATCCATGCCGGCCTTCGCCACGGCGGGGGGGATAGTGTAGATCAGGCGCGGATCGAAGGGCGTGGGGATGATGTAGTCGCGCCCGAAGGACAGCTTGCGGCCATAGGCCATGGCGACCTCGTCTGGCACATCCTCGCGCGCAAGTTCGGCCAGGGCGCGGGCGCAGGCGATTTTCATTTCGTCGTTGATCGCGCGGGCGTGGATGTCCAGCGCGCCGCGAAACAGATACGGAAAGCCCAGAACGTTGTTGACCTGGTTGGGATAGTCCGACCGACCGGTAGCGACGATGGCGTCCTGGCGGACCTCATGCGCTTCTTCCGGGGTGATTTCCGGATCAGGGTTGGCCATGGCGAAGATGACCGGGTTGTCGGCCATGCTGGCCACCATGTCTTGCGTCACCGCCCCCTTGGCGGACACCCCCAGGAACACATCGGCACCCTTCATGGCATCCTCCAGCGTGCGGGCGTCGGTCTTGACCGCGTGGGCGGATTTCCACTGGTTCATGCCCTCGGTCCGGCCCTGATAGATCACGCCCTTGGTGTCGCACATGATGCAGTTGTCATTGCGCGCGCCCATGGATTTCAGCAGCTCCAGACAGGCAATTCCGGCGGCCCCTGCCCCGTTCAGGACGATCTTCACATCCTGGATCTGCTTGCCGCTGATCTCCAACGCATTGATGAGGCCCGCCGCGCAGATCACGGCGGTGCCGTGCTGGTCATCATGGAACACCGGAATGTCACACAGTTCCTTGAGGCGCTGCTCTATGATGAAACATTCGGGCGCCTTGATGTCTTCCAGATTGATGCCGCCGAAAGTGGGAGACATCAGATGCACTGCCTTGATAATCTCATCCGCGTCTTCGGTATCCAGTTCGATATCGATGGCATTCACATCGGCGAAGCGCTTGAACAGAACCGCCTTGCCCTCCATCACCGGCTTGGAGGCCAGCGCGCCCAGATTGCCCATGCCCAGAATGGCCGTGCCGTTGGAGATCACGGCGACCATGTTGCCTTTGACGGTGTAGTCAAACGCAAGGCCCGGATCCCTTGCAATGGCCTCGACCGGCACGGCGACACCGGGGCTGTAGGCCAGCGACAGATCGCGCTGCGTTGCCATCGGTGTGGTCGCGACGACCTCGTATTTGCCGGGCGTGGGGTCAAAGTGATAGGCCAGAGCCTCTTCCGGGGTGATGCGGGATTTGCGGGACATGCGGGTTCCTCCAGTCCTGACCTGCATAACGCTCAACAATCAGCCAAACAACATGCGGTTCTGCCCTTCTCGCGGGCCGGGGGGTTTTGTAGGGTCGGCGGCGCTGAACACGGAGAGCACAGTGAACGAAGCACACCGCGCCGTCACGCCGATGATGGCGCAATATCTGGATATCAAGGCGCAGCATCCCGATGCGCTGCTGTTCTATCGCATGGGCGATTTCTACGAGATGTTCTTTGACGACGCGGCGGCGGCGGCGGCGGCGCTGGATATTGCGCTGACCAAACGCGGCACGCATGAGGGGCAGCCGATCCCGATGTGCGGCGTTCCGGTGCATGCCGCCGAAGGGTATCTGCTGAGCCTGATCCGCAAGGGGTTCCGCGTGGCCATTGCCGAACAGATGGAAAATCCCGCCGAGGCCAGGAGGCGCGGATCGAAATCGGTGGTGAAGCGCGACGTGGTGCGGCTGGTCACGCCGGGCACATTGACCGAGGACGCGCTTCTGGAGCCGCGCCGGCACAATTTCCTGACCGCATGGAGCGATGTTCGCGGCGCCTCGGCGCTGGCCTGGGCCGATATCTCTACCGGCGAAATGCGGGTGATGCCCTGCCCGCGCGTGAAGCTGGCGCCGGAACTGTCGCGGTTGGGCGCGCGCGAGCTGATCGTGCCGGACGACCTGGCGAAAGACCTGCGGCCGCTGGCCGATGAAATGGGCGTGGCACTGGCTGAGCGCGGGCGCGCGGCGTTTGATTCGGTGTCCGGGCAAAAGCGGCTCTGCGCGCTGTTCGGCGTGTCCTCGCTTGACGGGTTCGGCAGTTTCGAGCGGGCGGAGCTTTCGGCGCTGGGGGCGCTGGTCGATTATCTGGACATGACGCAAAAGGGGCGGATGCCGCTACTGCGTTCGCCGGTGCGCGAACGTTCTGGCGAAGCGATGCAGATCGACGTGGCAACCCGGCGCAATCTGGAACTGACACAAGCGTTGGCCGGCGGGCGCGAGGGATCCCTGCTGGCGGCGATCGACCGGACGATCACGGCTGGCGGCGCGCGGCTGCTGGAGCGCCGCATCGCCAGTCCATCCTGCGATCTGGCGGTCATTGAGGAGCGCCATGCCGCCGTTGCCATGCTGGCGCAATCGGACGGGTTGCGCGACAGCGTGCGGCTGGCGCTGAAGGCCGTTCCCGACATGGATCGCGCGCTTTCGCGGCTGACGCTGGAGCGCGGTGGCCCGCGAGATCTGGCGATGCTGCGGGCGGGACTGAGTCAGGCCGGCGAACTGGCGGAGGCCCTGGGACAAGAGGCCGTTCCGCCCCTGCTGGAACGCGCGGCAATGGCGCTGGTGGGGCACGAGGGCCTGACCGACCTGTTGACCGCGCAACTGGTGGCGGAGCCGCCCCTGCTGGCGCGGGACGGAGGGTTTATCGCAATGGGCGTGGATGCCGAACTGGACGCCGCGCGCGAATTGCGCGACGAAGGCCGCGGTGTGATCGCCCGGATGCAGGCCGATTATGCCAAGGTCACTGGCATTCCGTCGTTGAAGATCAAGCACAACAATGTGCTGGGCTATTTCATCGAAACCACCGCGACCCATGCCGAAAAGATGCTGTCCGCGCCGTTGAATGAGCGCTTTGTGCACCGCCAGACCACCGCGAACCAGGTGCGGTTCACCACGGTGGAGTTGTCTGAACTGGAAGCCCGCATTCTGAATGCGGGGTCGCACGCGCTGGAGATCGAAAAACGGCTGTTCGAAGCCTTGCGCGGCGCTGTTCTGGAAGCCGCCGGCCCGATTCACGACACCGCGCGCGCCCTGGCCGAAATCGACCTTTCGGCGGCTTTTGCGCAGCTGGCGCGCCGGCTGGACTGGTGCCAGCCCGTGATGGAAGACAGCCGCGCCTTCGACGTTGTCGGAGGCCGGCATCCGGTGGTCGAGGCGGCGCTGAAGAGGGCAGGCCAGCCGTTTGTGGCCAATGACCTGGCCTTGACGCCCAATGGGCCCGGCGCGGCAGCGATCTGGCTGGTGACCGGGCCGAACATGGCGGGCAAATCGACATTCTTGCGTCAGAACGCTTTGATGGCGATTCTGGCGCAGGCGGGCGGGTTTGTGCCGGCGCGTTCGGCCCGCATCGGCCTGGTGGACCAGGTGTTCAGCCGGGTCGGCGCCTCTGACGATCTGGCGCGGGGCCGGTCGACCTTCATGGTGGAGATGGTGGAAACCGCCGCCATCCTGAACCAGGCCGGCGCGCGGGCCTTTGTGATCCTGGACGAGATCGGGCGCGGCACGGCGACCTATGACGGTCTGTCGATTGCCTGGTCGGTGCTGGAGCACCTTCACGAGATCAATGGCTGCCGCGCGCTGTTTGCCACCCATTACCACGAGATGACCGCGCTGGCCGACCGTCTGGCGGGCGTGGAAAACGCGACGGTGGCGGTGCGCGAATGGGAAGGGGATGTGGTGTTCATGCACGAGGTCCGAAAGGGTGCCGCGGACCGGTCCTATGGGGTTCAGGTGGCGCGGTTGGCAGGTTTGCCCGATGCGGTTATTGCGCGGGCGCGCGAGGTTCTGGACATGCTGGAACGTGGCGACGCGGGACAGCGGGGCGCCGAGGCGCTGATCGACGATCTGCCGCTGTTCGCCCTGCCCGCCCAGAAGCCGGCGCCCGTGGCCGCCAGGGCTTCGGTGGTCGAAGAACGGCTGCGACAGATTCACCCGGATATGCTGAGCCCCAGGGAAGCGCTGGCGCTGTTGTATGAGATGCGGGAACTGCTGGACGGGCCGTCAGGCAAGGCGGGGTGAAACCCCGCCCTACCCGGGCTGTCAAATCAGCCAGCAGGTGTTGACGACACGCCAACCTGCGCTGGGCGCAGAAGATGATCGTGCAGGCGGAAGCCATCGGCAACGATCTGGATGATCTGGCCTGCGGCGAAGTCTGCCACTGGGGCCTCGAACATGGCCTCGTGAAGGTGGGGATCGAACGCATCACCAGGCTGCGGCGAGAGCTTTTCGACGCCGTGGCGCGCGAAGATGTTGGTCAGCTCGCGCAGGGTCAATTCCAGCCCTTCGACCAGGCCCTTGGCCTTGGTTCTCGTTTCCTCATCCACCAGGGACAGGGCCCGGCTGAGGTTGTCGTAGACCGGCAGCAGGTCCCTGGCCAATTTGGTGCCGCCGTAAAGAGCCGCCTCTCGGCGGTCTTTTTCGCCGCGCTTGCGGCTGTTTTCCAGGTCCGCGAGTGCACGCATCAATCGGTTTCGCATTTCCTCGCGTTCGGCGTCAAACGCGGCATAGGCCTGTTCCAGTTGCGCTGCCGGATCGATGGCTTCATCGATTGTCTCATGCTCGGCGTCAACTTGCGGGTCGGCCGGATTTTCTTGTGGCTCTGCCATGTCTTCCTCGTCTTACTCAGACCCCAGATCGGTCAACATGCGACCGACCAATTGCGCTGTATAATCGACTATCGGAACGATGCGACCGTAATTCAGGCGGGTTGGCCCGATCACGCCGACGGCGCCGATAATCTTGCTGTCGGCGTTCATATAAGGAGAAACGACCAAAGTGCTACCCGTTAGTGAAAAAAGCCTGTTTTCCGCGCCGATAAAGATGCGCACACCGTCGCCGCTTTCGGTCAGCTCCAGAACCTCGGCGATGTCGCGCTTTCGCTCGAGGTCATCGAAGAGTTCGCGGATGACTTGAAGGCTGTCGGCGTCGGTCTGGTCAAGAAGATTGGAGCGCCCGCGCACGATCAGGCGTTCGTTCTGCTCTCCCTCTTCCTCCCAGATGGCCATGCCGCGTTCGACCAGGTCGCCGGCGATCTGATCGATTTCCTGTCGGTGCCTGGTGATTTCCGTTCGCAGGCGGATACGCAGGTCGCTGAGAGTGAGGCCGCTGGCAAAGGCGTTGATGAAGTTCACGGCTTCGCGCAACGCGGAGGGCAGGAGGCCGGGCGGCGGATTGAAAAGACGGTTTTCCACCTGACCATCCGCGAAAACCAACACGACCAGAGCGCGATCGGAGGCGATGGGGACGAACTCTATATGGCGGATCGGCGCTTCGTGTTTCGGGGTCAGGACGAGGCTGGCGCCCTTGGTGATCGATGACAGCGCATTGCCGACATTGTCGAGCATTGTTGTCAGGTCCCGCTCATTCGACAGGCGTGTCGCTTCGAGCTTCTGGCGATCGGTGGCGTTGACACTGTCCACCTCGAGCAGGCCATCGACAAAGAGGCGCAGCCCCGATTGTGTGGGGACCCGACCGGCGGAGACGTGGGGGCTTTTGAGCAGGCCCATATATTCGAGGTCCTGCATGACATTGCGGATTGTGGCAGCCGAAACGTCCTCGCTGAAGTCTCGGGTCAGCGTTCGTGAGCCAACCGGAATGCCCGTTTCAAGATAGGATTCGACGACACGGCGAAAGACCTCGCGCGTGCGTTGATTGAGGTCCAGGATCGTGGGTGCAGTGCTGGGCTTTGTCATGTCTTGCCATGTCTGTTTCTGCGCGATCCGGTTGCAAGACCGGGTTCTGCGCGTGTAACTGGGCATCAAACTTGGAAAAGGATGCTGGAATGCGCCCCTCTGGTAGAAAGTTAGATGAAATGCGCGTGGTTTCAATCGAAACCGACGTGATGCGGCACGCGGAGGGTTCGTGTCTTATCAAGGTGGGCAATACGCATGTCCTGTGTTCTGCCTCGGTCGAGGACCGCACGCCCCCTTTCTTGCGAAATACTGGTTTGGGCTGGGTTACCGCAGAATACGGGATGCTGCCGCGCGCCACCAACACCCGCAACAGGCGAGAGGCGGCGACCGGCAAGCAAGGCGGAAGAACCGTTGAAATTCAACGGCTTATTGGAAGATCACTGCGTGCGGGAATTGACCGTTCGGCCCTTGGTGAGCGTCAGATCACGATCGACTGCGATGTTCTTCAAGCCGATGGCGGCACGCGCTGCGCTGCGATTACGGGCGGCTGGATTGCGCTGCGACAGGCGGTGAATGTCCTGATGGCGGCGGGTCAGATCAAGACCGATCCAATTATTGGGCAGGTAACCGCTGTGTCCTGCGGGATCTACGGCGGGCAGCCGGTCTTGGACCTGGACTACAGTGAGGACAGCGCCGCTGGCGTCGACGGGAATTTCGTGATGCTTGGGAACGACAGGTTGATTGAAGTGCAGATGTCCGGTGAAGGCAGCGTCTTCGGGCGCGACGAGCTCCAGTCGATGCTGGATCTGGCTGCGAAAGGTTCAGCAGAATTGAGTGCGGCACAGGGTGTTGCCAGATGACACGGCGGCTTGAAGGGCGAAGGCTGCTGTTTGCGACGCATAACGCGGGCAAGCTGGAGGAGATGCGGCAGCTGCTCGAACCTCGCGGGATCGAGATTGTATCCTCGGCGGAGCTTGGATTGGCTGAGCCGGCCGAGACAGAGGATACATTTGTCGGCAACGCGCGCATCAAAGCCCATAGCGCTGCGAGCGCGACCGGATTGCCGGCGTTGGCAGATGACAGTGGGTTGTGTGTTGACGTGCTTGGCGGAGCACCGGGTGTCTACACGGCCGATTGGGCCGAGGTTGATGGCGCGCGGGATTTTGCTGTCGCCATGGCGCGAACGCGGAAAGCCTTGGCCGCGGCTGGTGCGGCTGCCCCTTGGGTGGCTCGGTTTCAGTGTGTCTTGGTGCTTGCATGGCCGGACGGTCATGATGAGGTGTTTAAGGGCTCTGTCGTCGGCGAATTGGTGTGGCCGATCCGCGGCGCCGATGGTCACGGATATGACCCGATGTTTGTACCCGAGGCCCGCGGTCTGACATTCGCTGAAATGTCCCCGGAAGAAAAAAACAAGATCAGCCACCGGGCGCGCGCGTTAGAGATGCTGCTGGCCAGATGTTTCACGTGAAACATGCACCCGCCAATTCCGACCTGAGCGCCCCACCGGTTACGGGCTTTGGCCTGTATGTTCATTGGCCATTCTGCGCTGCAAAGTGCCCCTATTGCGACTTCAACAGCTACGTTTCGGCCGATGTCAACCAAGAGCGGTGGGCGAAAGCCTTTGAGCTTGAGATCGAAAGGATAGGGCGGAGCACGCGAGGGCGGACCCTGGATAGCGTCTTTTTCGGTGGCGGAACCCCGTCGCTGATGAATCCCGCGACCGCCAGCAGAATACTTGAGGCCGCACGAAAGCAGTGGCGCTTCCGGAACTCGATTGAGATCACGCTCGAGGCAAATCCGAGCTCGGTCGAGCTGGCCAGATTTGTCGACTTTGCGGGCGCTGGTATCAACAGGGTTTCCCTGGGTGTCCAGGCATTGAATGACGGCGCCCTTCGGCGCCTCGGTCGGCTTCACTCAACAAAAATGGCCCGCAAGGCATGGGACATTGCCAATAGCGTCTTCGAGCGCGCCAGCTTTGATCTGATATATGCGCGACAGCACCAGTCTCTGGCCGACTGGTCGGCCGAGCTGCGGGAGGCCGTGCAAATGAGCCCGAGCCACCTCTCGCTGTATCAGCTCACAATCGAAGACGGCACCGCGTTTGGTGACCTTTACTCCAAAGACAGGTTGCGCGGCCTGCCGGATGAAAATCTTGGTGCGGATTTCTACGAGCGAACCCAAGACATCTGTGAGCGTTGGGGATTACCAGCATACGAGATATCCAATCACGCCATTCCAGGTCAGGAGTCGGTGCATAATAATCTGTATTGGAGCGCAGGTGACTATGTGGGAATTGGGCCCGGAGCCCATGGACGCCTGACAATTGATGGCCATCGACTCGCCACCGAACAGGAAAGGGCTCCGGCTGGCTGGCTAGCCAAGGCCCTGAAAGGAGATTCGGCCATCGATAGCCGTGCGGTTCTGACGCAACGAGAACAAGCCACAGAATATCTTGTCATGGGGATGAGAACGGCTGACGGTGTTGATTTGAAAAGGTTGAACCGCATGATTTCGCTTTCAGCGATTTTCCCCAGATCGCAGCATCTAGAAGACCTGGGGCTTGTCTGGCGGAGCGAGCGAAGAATGGGCGCAACTCGCGCCGGACGACCGTTGCTCAATCAGGTTCTGAAAGCACTGCTGCCCGACAATTAGCGCGCCGACGAAAGTAGCTGGCACAGATGGTCCAGCTGCTCAAGTTCCTTGTATTGAATGGTGAGCCTCCCTTCGCCGCCAGCGCGGTGGTCAATGACGACTGACATCCCAAGATTCGCTGAAAGGTCTTCCTCCAACGCGCGGGTGTCTGCGTCCTTCTGCGGGTTCCTGAACGCCTCGGAATTCCCTTTGTTCGACACGTGCCTGGCGAGCCGCTCGGTCTCGCGAACCGATAGCCCCTTGCCGACCACTTGTTGAGCCAGCGCCAGCGGGTTTTCAGCGGTCACCAATGCGCGTGCGTGCCCTGCGGTTAGCGTGCCCGAAGTTACCATGTTCTGAACGCCGTCAGGCAGGTTGAGTAGCCTCAGCAGATTTGCTATGTGGCTCCGGCTTTTTCCGAGCGCCTCTGCGATCTTGTCCTGCGTGTGCCCAAACCGCTCAATCAGCTGCCGATATCCTGTCGCCTCCTCAATCGCATTCAGCTCTTCGCGTTGGATGTTCTCGATTATCGCAACCTCAAGAACCTCTTGATCCGACAGGTCCCGCACGATCACGGGAATGCTTGGCATCTGCGCAATTTGAGCCGCGCGCCATCGCCTCTCACCAGCGACAATCTGATACCCTGCCGCCTGACCTGATACCGCCCTGACGACCAGAGGCTGCAGGATCCCCTTCTCTGAAATTGACATGGCGAGCTCGTGCAGCGCAGCCTCGTTGAAACGACGTCTGGGTTGGTCTGGGTTCGGCGAAATCTCGTCAATTGGAACCTGCCTGAGCTGCGACAAGTCAGCGGCTTCCGCCCGGACCCCGGAGGGGCTTTCCGGGTCCAGACCAACATCCGCCATGAGAGCGGAAAGGCCCCTACCGAGGCCGCGTTTTTCAGTCCTGCGTTCAGACATCGGCCAGAGCCCTCTTTGTGTCGTTGTTGCCATTCAGAAACTCCAGAGCAAACGCCCTGTATGCCATCGACCCTTTGGACAACGAATCGTAGCTGAGGGCAGGCACCGAGAACGAAGGGGCCTCGCTCAGCCGAACGTTTCGGGGAATTACGGTTTTGTAGACCAAGTCGCCCAAGGTCTCGCGTGCATCACTTTCCACTTGCTGCGAAAGATTGTTGCGTTGGTCGTGCATTGTCAGCAACACGCCCTCCACTCGCAGATTCGGATTCGCGGTTTGGCGAATCTCGCGAATCGTTAGCATGAGCTGTGACAGCCCTTCCAACGCAAAAAACTCGCTTTGGAGAGGGATAAGAACTGAATCTGCAGCGACAAGGGCGTTCACGGTCAGCAGGTTGAGTGACGGCGGGCAGTCAATCAAAATGTAATCGAAATCGAGCCGCCTCAGTGCGGGGTTTGCCAGAGAATCCCTTAGCAGATAGCTTCTTTTGCTTACGTTGTGGAGCTGGACGTCTGATGAAGATAGCTCTGTCGTGGAGGGGATGATCGATAGTCCCTCCGTTGATGTGTCGATAACCACGGCATCGGACTCCACATCTCCAAGCAGCATATCGTACACAGTCTGGCTGCGCCTCTCCAAACCAATCCCAAGCCCTGTCGACGCGTTGCCTTGTGGGTCCATGTCTACCAGGAGCACTTTTCGGCCTACCTCGCAAAGACAGGCCGCGAGGTTTATTGCCGTCGTGGTTTTTGCAACGCCACCTTTTTGATTGGCAATGGCGATGATTTTCATGTCGGCCGGTCCTTTGGTTCGAGTTTTCTTATCTTCAGAATACGAGAGTTCTCGTCCGTCTTGCTTTGGATGAGATCGGCACTGAAGCGCCAGAAGCGGGACGCGGCCTCCATTTCCCGCAGATAGTGCTGTCCTTTGAGCAAAAACGCAGCGGAATCTTCGGCGCCGTGCCTGAAAACATATCCCAGAAGTCTGTCCATAGGGGCAAGCGCTCGCGCTGAAATGACATCCGCATTCTGGGGCTCAGCGGTCTCAATTCTTTTGGTTATCACCTGCGCATGAAGGTCTTGTCTCTGAATCACGTGCTTCAGGAAGGCGGCTTTTCTCGCATCCGACTCGATTAAGGTGAAGAACGTGAGCGGTCTGTGCTCCTTGCCCAGGATTGCCATAACCAACCCCGGCATGCCCCCGCCGCTTCCCAAATCGCACCAGTGTCTGCCGCTGGGCTCCGAAATCGGAAAAAGCTGCATTGAATCGAGTATATGCCGCTCCCAGATGGCTGGCACCGTGCTCGCGCTTATCAGGTTGATCTTCCCCGACCATATCGTGAGGAGATCCACGAACTCTCTCAGCCTGTCGCATGTTTCACGTGAAACATCCATACCGTCGCAGAGAGTCGGGCGAGGCTGAGCCATGCTTAACAAGCTTGCGCGCTTTTGGAAATTGAGAGCAAGATCGCAAGCGCCGCTGGTGTCATTCCCTCGACGCCCCTGGCCTGAGCAATGTCCGCGGGCTGAGCATCCTGCAATTTCTCTCGCAGCTCACCCGACAGAGACACAAGCCGAGAATAGTCGTGATTCGCAGGCAGCCTACGCACTCCCTCGCCCTCAAGTGCGGCCATCTCCTTTCGATGTCGCTCTACATACGGCTTGTACAAAGCATGATTCCGGAGAGCTTCTATCTCTGACACCTCAAAATTTCCGATACCCAAAACCAAATCGGCCACGATGCCCAAATCTACATCTGCGCGGCCCAAAATGTCGAGCAGAGACGTCTTGGCGGCACGCTTGGAGCTGTTTCCTGTAAGCACATCGGCCAACTGCCGATCAATCACTTTTTGGCTCGCGAGATCCGTGAGCCTTGAAAGCCTCTCCCGCTTTTCTTCGAAAAAGCGCTGCCGCCAAGCGCCAAGCAGCCCGACCCTCTGAGCAACCGGAGAGAGCCGCTGGTCGGCATTGTCCGCCCGAAGCATCAACCTGTATTCTGCGCGAGACGTGAACATACGATAGGGCTCGGTAACTCCTCGTGCTACCAGATCGTCCACCATCACGCCAATATAGCTGTTTTGTCGGGTCAATTCCAGCGGGTCCAGATCAAGAGCTACTGCAGCTGCATTGGCTCCAGCAAGCAGCCCCTGCGCGGCGGCCTCCTCGTAGCCAGTTGTTCCGTTAATCTGTCCGGCGAGAAAAAGCCCGGGCGTCGCCTTCATTTCAAGCGCCTGTGTCAATGTGCGCGGGTCGACATAGTCGTACTCAATTGCATATCCATATTGGGCGATTTCGACACATTCGAGCCCAACGATCGTGCGCAGAAATTCTTCTTGGACGCCCCTCGGAAGCGACGTGGAAATCCCATTCGGATAGACCAGATCACTGTCCAGCCCTTCTGGCTCAAGAAAGATGTTGTGAGAACCCTTGTCCGCAAATCGCGTAATCTTGTCCTCTACAGAGGGGCAATATCTGGGCCCGACCCCCGTGATGTTGCCAGACCTCATCGCGGACTTGGATAGGTTCTTCCGAATTATTTCATGCGTTTTCTGGTTCGTGGACGTAATTCCACATGAAATCTGTCGACCAATAGGCGCCCGGTTCAAGAAGGAAAGCATAGTGGGGCGCTCATCCCCTGGCTGGGCGCCAACCCTGTCCCAATCAACGGTAGCCCCCACCAGCCGCGCTGGCGTGCCTGTCTTCAGTCGACCAAATCGCACACCAAAATCTCGGATCTGATCTGCCAGCCTGTTGGATGCCTGCGCTCCGCGCCGACCGGCCGATTGAGTCTCAGATCCAATATGTATCTCACCCCTCAAAAAGGTGCCGGTCGCCAAGACCACGGCGCGACAAGAAACGCCCGAGCCATCAGAAAAGATGACGCCAGAAACAGCCCCGTTATTGGCAACAAAATTGACGACCTCCTGACATAGGACACTGAGCCCGGGCTGCCTGGAAACGAATCGCTGAACAAACTCTGCATACCGCTTCCGATCAGCTTGAACGCGCGGACCTTGAACCGCTGCTCCTCTGGATTTGTTCAGCAATCTGAACTGAATCCCGGAATAGTCAGCAGCCAGCCCCATAAGCCCGTCCATGGCATCAATCTCGCGAACGAGGTGGCCCTTTCCGATGCCTCCGATCGCCGGATTGCAGGACAAAGCGCCCAGATCTCCCTTGCGAAACGTCACCAGCGCAGTTTCTGCCCCCCGTCGCGCCGCGGCCAGCGCCGCCTCGACACCCGCGTGCCCCCCGCCAATCACCACGACGTCGAAATGTTTCACGTGAAACGCTCCCTACTTTCCGATGCAGAAAGATGAAAAAATACGACCAAGAACGTCCTCTACATCCACGCGGCCCACAATACCGTCCAGACAGCGCAAAGCCTCTCTCAGCATCTGACTGACCAACTCCCAATAACCCTGCCCAAGATCGAGCATTTCCAGCGCCTCCGCAAGACATCGCTCCGCACGCTCTAACTTGTCGAAATGCCGCTGCCTGGAAAATGCCGATGATTCCCTTGTGGTCATCTCCAGCCTGGTGACGATCTCACTCATCAGCCAGTCCAGGCCCTGCCCGGTCACAGCGCTAATTCCTTCGCGCCCGCGAAGATCGGACTTTGCCAAAACAACGATGTCCTTGCTACAAACGACATCCTCCGGCTCCTCGTCCGGCTCAACCAACAAACAAATCCTGAGGTCCGCCTTCCGCGCGCGCGCCAGCCCCCGGTCTATCCCAACCCGCTCGATCTCGTCGTCAGTTTCACGCCACCCGGCCGTGTCCATGAGCGTTACGGCAAATCCACCAACGTCCATTCGAACCTCAATGACGTCCCGAGTGGTCCCGGCACGCTCGGAGGTTATCGCCGCCTCCCGGCGCGACAGCGCATTAAGCAGCGTCGATTTCCCCGCATTCACCTTACCGACAATCGCGACCTCAAAACCATCGCGAACCGTCTCCGCCGCCTTTCGGCCGGCGATCTGACTCTGAAGCCCCGCCCCCAGTCGCTCAAGGGGCGCCCTCACAAGTTCTGAAAGATCGTCGGGGATCTCTTCGTCCGCGAAGTCCATGGAAGCCTCGAGCATCGCCAAAGCTTCAAGCAGGTCTTCGCGCCACTGATCGACCAGCCTTCCGGCGGAACCATCAAGCATCTGCATCGCCTGTCGTCGCTGACCCTCGGTCTCCGCATCGATCAAGTCCGCGAGCGCCTCGACCTCGGTCAGATCCATCTGGCCAGCGATGAACGCGCGTCGCGTAAACTCTCCCGGCTCCGCCGTCCGAACACCATCAATCGCCAGACAGGCGGCCAGTATCGCCGAGACCACGGCAACGCTGCCGTGAACCTGAAATTCACAGATTTCTTCGCCTGTAAAACTGCGCCCTTCCCCGAAAACGAGCACCACACCGCGGTCAATCAACAAGCCGTCGGCGTTCCGCATCGCAGTCAGCGTCGCGACCCTCTCTTCAGGGACTCGGCCGCAGATCTGCTCACAAACGGACCACGCCAGCGAACCTGATACGCGGATGACAGCCACACCGGCGCGGCCCCGCGCCGTTGCCAGGGCGACAATCGTATCCATGAAAACCCCCTGATCCTCAGGAATTCATCGAATCGAAGAACTCGCCATTCGTCTTGGTCTGTTTCAACTTGGATAGCAGGAATTCGATTGCATCCGTCGTCCCCATCGGGTTCAGAATGCGCCGCAACACAAAGGTCTTTTGCAAGTTCGAACGGTCAACCAGCAATTCTTCCTTCCGTGTGCCGGACTTCAGAATGTCCATTGCCGGGAACACGCGTTTGTCGGCAACCTTCCGGTCCAGCACAATCTCGCTGTTGCCGGTGCCCTTGAATTCCTCGAAAATCACCTCGTCCATCCGACTTCCAGTATCAATCAGAGCGGTGGCGATGATCGTCAGCGATCCACCCTCCTCGATATTGCGTGCCGCACCAAAGAACCGCTTCGGGCGTTGCAGCGCATTCGCATCCACACCACCGGTCAAGACCTTGCCGGAAGACGGCACAGTCGTGTTGAACGCACGCCCAAGACGCGTGATCGAATCCAGCAAGATCACCACATCACGCTTGTGCTCCACCAACCGCTTGGCCTTTTCGATCACCATCTCGGCAACCGCCACATGGCGCGAGGCAGGCTCATCGAAGGTCGAAGATACGACCTCGCCATTTACGGAACGCTGCATATCCGTGACTTCTTCAGGCCGTTCATCGATCAACAGAACGATCAGATAACACTCCGGGTGATTGCTGGAAATAGAATGCGCGATGTTCTGCATCAGAACGGTCTTGCCCGTCCGAGGCGGCGCCACGATCAACGCGCGCTGTCCCTTCCCCAAAGGCACGACAATATCAATGATCCGCGCGGAACGGTCCTTCACCGTCGGATCTTCGATTTCCATTTTCATACGCTCATCAGGATAGAGCGGCGTCAGGTTGTCAAAATGAACCTTGTGACGCGCCTGTGCGGGATCGTCGAAATTGATCCGCGTCACCTTGGTCAGGGCAAAATACTTCTCGTTTTCGCCCGGTGCCTGGATCACCCCCTCGATCGTGTCCCCGGTTCTCAGCGAAAACTGGCGGATCATGTCGGGCGAGACATAGATATCATCCGGGCCTGAGAGGTAATTCGCTTCTGTCGACCGCAAGAAACCGAACCCGTCCTGAAGCACCTCCAGAACGCCATCGCCGCCGACTTCCCAGCCTTCTTCGGCGCGTTCCTTCAGGATCGAGAACATCATCTCGCCCTTGCGCATCGACGGCGCATTTTCAATTTCCAGCTCTTCGGCCATCGCCAGCAAAGCCGCCGGTGTCTGCGCCTTCAGCTCAGACAAATTCAATCGGTTCTCGGTCATAAGAAAACCCCCAGGATACCCGCTGGTATCGGACCAAATGTGATTATCATCGGAAAACACGGATACCGGACGGTTCCGTCTTGGCGTCTCTTTATCGCCATCAAACGGGCATGTCAATTTGGCCAGACGAAGCCCATCGCGCGGGATCTTCTTCCTAATAAAAGAAAGAATTGAGTAAGGATGATGATGTAGTAGGGGGCCGGGATAACCTCAATTCCTCAATTGTCCACAGCGCACAGGCCAACCGTCTTTGTAAAGGGTATTCTGTTAATCTATATTATTCAACATCTTATCAGATCAAATCCCCCATGTTGGGCATCGTGCGGCTTTTGTCCACAGCCTGTTGATACGGTTTCTCCCTTGTGGAAAAACGCGGTCCGCCGCCTTGACAGATTGGGTATGACCGCGCCATCACCGCCACGGGGTTCGTTGTCCCCATGTTTGTCCAGCCCATCGCGCACAGGCTTATCCACATGACAATCCTGACCCTGGCATCCGGATCAGCCATTCGCGCGCGCCTTCTGCGCAATGCCGGGCTGGAAATTTCCGTCTCCCCGGCCCGGATCGATGAAGCGGCGATCCTTGATTCGCTACAGGCCGACGGCGCCACGCCGCATGACATTGCAGATGCCCTGGCAGAATTCAAATCCCAGCGCGTCGCCGCCAGGTTTCCGCAGTCGCTGGTTCTGGGATGTGATCAGCTGCTGGAATGCCAGGGCGTCCTGTATTCAAAGCCCGTGGATCAGCCGGATGCGCGCGCGCAGCTCGACCATCTGCGCGGCAAGACGCACCGGCTGTACACGGCCGCGGTGCTTTATGCCGAACAACAGCCCGTCTGGCGCCACGTTTCCACGCCAAGGCTGACAATGCGGCATTTCTCGGATGATTTTCTGAACCGCTATGTCGCCGACCACTGGCAGGATATCCGCAATTGCGTCGGCTGCTATCAGATCGAGGGCCCCGGCATCCGGCTGTTTTCCCAGGTTCAGGGCGATCTCTTCGCCATCCAGGGCTTGCCGCTGCTGGAGCTTCTGACCATCCTGATCCAGCGCAAGGATATCCCGGGATGATCCACGCAATCCCCCTGGCCGCCGTCATCGGCGACCCCATCGCGCATAGCCGCTCGCCGGCCCTGCATGGCCACTGGTTACACCGCTACGGCTTGCCGGGTCACTACGTGCCGCTGCCCATCACACCGGACGATTTTGCGCGGCTTTTGCCCTTGTTGCCGCGCATGGGTTTCGTCGGCGCCAACGTGACAATCCCGCACAAACAGGCCGCCCTGGCTCTTGCTGACGTCGTAACCCCACTGGCGCTGCGGATCGGCGCGGCGAACACCTTGACCTTCACCCCTCGCGGGATCGAGGCCGACAACACCGACGCCTATGGGTTTTCGCACAACATTCTCGGCGCACTGCCCCAATGGGCCCCCCGAACCGTGGCCGTGATTGGCGCGGGCGGCGCCAGCCGCGCAGTCCTTGCCGCGCTGAAGGATCTGGGCGCCGCCGAGATCCGCCTGACAAACCGGACGGCTGACCGCGCGCAGCGCCTGGCCGAACGCTTCGGACCGGGGGTGATCCCCGTGCCCTGGGAAAACCGGTCCGACATGCTGGAGGGCTGCGACACGCTGATCAACACCACATCGCTTGGAATGGTCAACAGTCCTGCCCTGTCTCTGGACCTCGGGGCCCTGCCCCGTGACGCCATCGTCAACGATCTGGTCTACGCCCCGCTGGAGACCGATCTTCTGGCCGCCGCCCGCCCGCGCGGCAACGCCTGCGTGGACGGGTTGGGCATGTTGCTGCATCAGGCCGCGCCCGGCTTTCACCGATGGTTCGGCACCAATCCGCAGGTTGACGAGGAACTGCGCCGCGCGGTGTTGTTGGCATGAGCATCATTCTTGGCCTCACCGGCTCCATCGGCATGGGCAAATCCACCACCGCCCGGATGTTCGCCGATCGGGGCCTTCCGGTCTGGGATGCGGACGCCGCCGTGCATCGGCTCTATGCCCCCGGCCAGCCCGCCGCGCTGGCTGTCGGCGCGCTGTTTCCCGGCGTGATGGATGCGGATGGCGGTGTCAGCCGC
>CAJQNQ010000017.1 GCA_905479725.1 uncultured Paracoccaceae bacterium
ACGACAGCGCCTGGTTGACCTGCGACAGAACCTGCGCCGGAACCTCGGCTGCGAGGTCGTCAACCGGGCGGGGCAGTTTCCCGGGCTGGCCGCTGCGCAGCCGGGCGAAGGCCAGCAGTTGCGACGTACGCAGGTATTGCGCCTCGGCGTCGGTATCGGCGGCGCAAACCCCGGCGGCGATCATCGCATAGGGCTTTTCCAGCCATCGCGACGCCCGAAAACCCGCGCGGTAGACGTTCAGCGCCTCATCCAGCATCGCCGGTGCAAAATGCGACGCAAACGCATAGGGCAGGCCCAGATAGGCCGCCAGCTGCGCGCCGAACAGGCTGGAGCCCAGGATCCAGACGGGCACATGCGTGCCGGTCCCCGGGATGGCGCGCACCCGTGCATTGTCGGGCGCATCGCCCAGATAAGCCAGCAATTCCTGCACGTCCTGGGGAAACGCGTCCTCGGGCGCCATGTGGCGGCGCAGGGCGCGGGCGGTCGCCATGTCGGTGCCCGGCGCGCGTCCCAGCCCCAGGTCGATGCGCCCGGGAAACAAGGTGGCCAGCGTGCCGAACTGTTCGGCCACCATCAGCGGCGAATGGTTGGGCAACATGATGCCGCCGGCCCCGATGCGCATGGTTCTGGTATGGGCCGCGATATGCCCGATCAACACCGCCGTGGCCGCGCTGGCAATGCCGGGCATGTTGTGATGCTCGGCCAGCCAATAGCGGTGAAAGCCCGCAGCTTCAGCCATCTGCGCCAGTTCGACGCTGGCGGCAAGGGCGTCGGCCTCGGTGCTGCCTTCGGGGACGGGGGAAAGATCGAGTAGCGAGAAGTGATGCATGGCGGGCTCCGTTTGTGGGTAGATAAGCCCCCGGCAGCGGCGCGCCAAGGTGCACGGCCCGGGGCCGCGACGGCACGCGCCCTGCCGGTCGAGCGTGAACCTTGTGCCCGGAAAGGACACCCGGACACGTCACGTGGACATGTTTCAAGGACGGCGCCGGTTTCCCGTCAGGATGCCGGCGTTCGGCCTGGTCCAGGCGGGCGCGGGGCGGGGATGCGCGGGGTTCGTTCTCAACGCCAATGCGCCATCGGCAATCCGGCGACCGGGCTGCGAAAGGCCGGGATGCGGGTGCCGCGCAGGGATCCGATATAAACGGTCCGCAAATCCGGCCCGCCAAAGGTGAGCGAGGCAAACCACGGCGCGATCGAACCGCCGCAGGCCAGCATGTGTTCGGGGGTCACCGCATCGCGGGCGAACGCGTCCATGAGGGCCGCCGTGGGGCCAGGCGCATCGTCGTCGAGGATCACGCGAAATTCGCCCTCGGGTGTAAGGGCAAAGATCCGGTCGGACATCACATGCGTGCCCCACAGGTTGCCATGGGCATCAAAGGCAATGCCGTCGATGAACCCGCCCGTGTCCGCGGGGCCGAAACCTTCGCGCGCCAGAACCTGCGCATCCTTGCCGATGCGCAGCCGGGTTATGCAGCGCCCGGTGGTCTCCACGACATAAAGCCACTCCTCGCGGGCATCGAAGCGGATTTCATTGGTGAAACGCAAGCCGTCAGCGACGATGCGCGCGCCGTCATCGTCAATGACCGCGACATAGCCATCCGAACGATTCGGGCTGATCGCCGCCATCCAGTTGACGATCCGGGTGGAAATCGTCAGCCAGATGCGCCCTTTTGAATCGCGCAGCACAAAGTTCACCTTGCCGATCGGCGTGCCGTCGATGGTGTCCAGCACCACCGTCGTATCCCCGTTACGGGTCATCCGTTCCAGCCGGTCGGTGCCGAAATTCGAAATCAGGATCGAGCCGTCGCCGTCGAAGGCCAGCCCGTTGGGCAGGGTGCCCTTGGTGAAGCGGTCGGCCTCGTCTTGCGTGGCCCCGAACCGGGTGTCGAGCGCCTGGGCGATCAGCCTTTGGGTGCCGTCCGGGCGGATGTGCACGACCCCGCCGCGCGCATCCGCCGACCACAGGCTTCCGTCCGGTTCGGCAAGGATGCATTCCGGGCGCTGCAATCCGTCACCGACAAACCACAGATCATCGCGGGTCACGCTGAATCCGTCGATCGGGTTGGCCATGGTTATCCCTTCTGTCCGCGATGTCGGTGGGTGAATTTGCGCGCTGGTGCGCGGGCAGGTTCGGTTGGTGCGGCGCCAGGGCCTGCGCCCGCGCTGTTGGCAGTGCCGCCATAGGTCCGGGCGCCGTCAGACATCCACCCACCCCTGACCGGTTTTCATCCTGTGGCGGATGGTGTTTGGCCGGGCCAGGGTTTGTTCGATGAAACAGCCCTTCTTGGCGGCGGCGATCAGCGCGATAACCTTGTCGTCCGCATCGGGGCTGTCGATCAGCACGTCGATCTCGAAGGATTTTGGCGCGGTTTCATAGATGCGGCCCTTGGCTTGCCAATCCCATGTCACGCGGGTTTCCACGCGCAGATCGGCCAGTTTCACGCCCATCCGTTTGGCGAAGGCGCGGATCTGGGTCATGATGCAGCCCGTCAGGCTGGCGACGAACAGCGCCAGCGGGGGCGGGGCGCTTGCATCGCCGCCGTGAAAACTGCCCTCGTCGGTGGCCAGGCTCCAGGGCCCCTCGGCCATGGGGTGGACCATGGTGACCGACAGGTCGTTGCGCATCTTGCCCGTGGCGATGCCGGCGCAATTGAACTGAACGATTGCCGTTTCCATCACGCGTCCATGATCGCCACGGCGCGGACATAGCCCGCCGAGGCGCCCTTGATCTTGAACGGAAAGCACGCGATGCGGAACCCGGTGGCGGGGAGTTGGTCGAGATTGGCGAGTTTCTCCATGTGGGAATAGCCGATCTCCATGCTCGCGCGGTGCCCCTCCCAGATGATCGAGGCGTCGCGATCCGCCGCGTAGCGCGCGCGCGTGAAGGAAAACGGCGCGTCCCAGGACCAGCCATCGGTGCCGGTCACGCGCACGCCACGTTCCAGCAGATACAGCGTCGCCGCCTTGCCCATGCCGCAGCCCTTATCGATGTAATCGGGTTGGCCATAGGCGGCGCCCGCCGAGGTGTTGACGACCACGATTTCCAGCGGGCTGAGGGTATGGCCGATCCGCGCGAGTTCGGCCTCGACCTGATCCGGCGTCACGACATGGCCGTCAGGGACATGGCGAAAATCCAGTTTCACGCCGGGCTGAAAGCACCATTCCAGCGGCACCTGATCGATGGTGATCGCCGGGCGGCCACCGGGAACCAGCGCGCGGTCCATGGTCGAATGGTGATGATAGGGCGCGTCCAGATGGGTGCCGTTATGGGTGGACACGGTCATCGTTTCCACCGCCCAGCCATCGCCATCGGGCAGGTCCTGCTCTGTCATGCCGGGGAAAAAGCCGGTCATTTGCGCCGGTGTCTGGCGGTGGCTCATATACTGGATCTGCGGCTCCATCCCCGGCGGGTCCGAGGCAATGCCGGTTTCCAGAGCGACGGACAGGTCGATCAGCTTCATGCGCGGGGTTCCTTATAGCAGGCCGGTGGAAATTGACGGAACGGCGATGATCAGCAGCAGCACGATGACCATGATCGCGGCGAAGGGCGCCGCGCCTTTGAACACGTCGCCCAAGGGGATGGTGGGGTCGTCCAGCGCGCCCTTGATGACGAATACCGACAGGCCCAGGGGCGGTGTCAGCAATCCGATCTCGACCGCCAGAACGGTGACGATGCCGAACCAGATCAGGTCCAGATTCAGCGCGGTGGCGATCGGCAGGACCAGCGGCAGGGTGATCAGCATGATTGAAGAGCTGTCCAGAATGGTGCCCAGCATGACCAGGATCAGGCAATACAAAAGCACAAATCCGATGATTCCGAGGTCCTTCGCGATGGCCCATTCGGTGACAAAGGCGGGCAGGCCCGACAGCGCCAGAAAGCGCGAATACATCGTCGCGGCGATAATCAGAAAACAGATCGAGGCGGTAATATGCCCGGTTTCCAGCGTCACCTGCCACAGCACCCGCGCGGTGATCCGGCGCTTGAGCATGGCAATGATGATCGAGCCGAGGGCACCGATCGCCCCGGCCTCGGTGGGGGTGAATACGCCGCCGTAAATGCCGCCCAGAACCAGCGCGATCAGGGCCGCGATGGGGGCCAGCTTGGTGGCCGTGTCGCGCGCCAGAGAGCCCTGGTAGGCGATGGGCGGGGCAGGGACCGGCGTGCCGGAAAAGCCCGGCGTCAAGCGCATCATCACCGCGATCCCCAGGCAAAACGCCAGCGCCAACACGATGCCGGGCCCGATGCCGGCGACGAACAGATGCCCCACCGATTGCTCGGCAAGGATGCCGTAGAGGATCAGCAGCAGGCTTGGCGGGATCAACATGCCCAGCACCGACGATCCGGCAACGACACCGGTGGCAAAACGCGGCGTGTGGCCGATGCGGATCATCTCGGGCACCGCGACCTTGGCGAAAACGGCGGCCGAGGCGATGGAAATGCCGGTGATCGCCGCGAAGATCGCGTTGGCGCCCACGGTCGCCATGCCCAGCCCGCCCTTGAGCCGGCCCAGCGCACGGTTCGCCACATCGAAGGTATCGCGGCCGATATCGGCGCGGCTGACCACCAGACCCATCAGCACGAACAGCGGCACGACGCCGAACAAGTAGCTCGAAATGCTTTCCCGCGTCGCCAGCGACAACAGGCGCGCGGCATAGACCGGGCTGTCGCGCAGCGCCCAGACGCCGACAAAACTGGTCAGCGCCAGGGCAACGGAAACATGCATCCCCAACCAGATCAGCCCAAGAATCCCGGCCAGCGACCACAGGCCGATTTCAACACCGCTCATGGTGTCCCCCGCCTAGATTGACCCCGAATGGCGCGGATCGCCAGCGCCAGCGCCCGCACGACAAACACCATGAACAGCAACCCCGACCCCAGCAGCACGATGCCGTGCACCGGCCAGATCGGCGCGAGGAACTGGCCCACGGTGCCGATCATTTCGCCGCGCCCATAGGAACGCAGGTATTGCGGATAGAACGCTGACAGCAGGATCGCCAGCAGCGCCGCGCCCGCCAGATGCAGCAGGGCGTCGAATCCCTCGGCCAGACGCAGGCTGCGGCGATGCAGCGCGCCTAGCAACGCGTCCGAGCGGGTCAGTTTGCCCTCGGCGGTGGTGTTGGCGATTTGCAGGAAAACGATGGCGAGGATCGACATCGCCACCATTTCCGGCACGCCCGCAATGGGGTTGCCAAAAAAGAACCGCCCGATCACGTCAAAGGAAATCAGCAGCATGATCCCCAGGATCAGCATCGTCCCGAGCGCCGAGAACAGCATGGTCACCCGGTTGAGCCACCGGGCAAACGTGTCAAACGGCGTCAGCCCGGTGGGCAGGTCTTGAATCGCGGACATGGGTCGCTCCGGCTTGCTCGGGGGCGCAGGGTCTCGTTGCCCAGGGGCTCGTTGCCCAGTGTCTCGCTGCCCAGGGTCTTGTTGCCCAGGGTATTGGGGCGCAGCGTTTGGGTCAGCCCTTTGATTCAGGCAGTCGGGGGCGCCAGCTCAGCGCCCCCGGGGCTGGATCAGCGCATCGTCCAGTCGCGGCCCAGGCTGGCACCGGCTTCGGTCAGCGCCGCGACATAGGCGTTCAGCACCTCGGTGCCGGGCAGGCCCATGCCGTCCGCATTCGCGGCCCAGACACCGGCGATGTCGGGCAAGGCAGCCGCCCAGCGGGCGCGCTCGGCATCCGACAAGGTATTCAGCATCGCTGGATCGGGTGCGATGGCCGCCATCGCCGCCGTGACACGCGCCTGCTGTTCGCTCAGATAAGCCGCGGTATAGGCCTCGGCCCCGGCGCGCAGGGCTTCTTGCACCACCTCGGGCTGATCGGCCAGCCAGGTCATGTTGGCCACCAGAGAGCCCGCGTATTGCGCGCCAAAGTTGGTGACGGTCACATAGGGGGCGACCTCTTGCAGGCGCGCCGGCGCGGCGGCGGTGCCGAACACGATCACCCCGTCGAACACGCCGGTCTGGATATCATTGTAATACGTCGTCAGGTTGCCCGAAACGCCAACCGCGCCGGTTCCCTCGAGCCAGTTCACCGCCGGTCCCGGCGCACCGATCCGGCGCCCCGCCAGATCGTCGATCGAAGTGACCGGAAAGGTCGTCATCAGCAGATAATTGTCCAGCGCAAAACCGCCGCCCAGATATTCGGCGTCATACTGGCGCCAGCTTTCGATCATGCCCGGAACGGAGTCGTGCAGCATGTCGATGACGTCCATCACCTGCTGCGGGTCGGACGGACCGAAGGGCGTGTTGTAGGTGACGTTCTGCAAGGGCAGTTTGGTGGGCATGAAAACCGTCGGCACCGCCGCGATCTCGGCCAGGCCGTCCTCGATGGCGTCGAGCTCGCCGCCAACGGCGGCCAGGCTGCCGCCATAGGCCTCGGTCCAGTTGATGCTGTAGCCCGAACCCTCGAGCGCGGCATCAACCGCCGGGATGAAGGTTTCGGACAGGTGCTTGACCCACAGGAATATCGGCGGGTGGCCATTGACCACGGTTACGTTGATGCTCTGCTGGGCAACGGCGGGCAACGCCAGGCCTGCGATCAGGCCTGTCGCCAGAACCGTTCCGGCCATCAGGCCGCGGATTGTCTTGGTCATCGGTGGTCTCCTCCACTGTGTTGGGTGCGCCGCAGGTGGTCTTTCCCCCGGCGCGGCCCTCCCGGGGTCAACCGGGAGGGCTGGCAAGCGCGCGAATGCCCGCCGCGATAAAGCGCACCGCCTGGGCGATGATCTCCTCCAGATCATCGTCGTGCAGCGTGCCGTCGGATAGTTCGAACATGCGACCGGTCGGGGCCATCAGCGATATGCCGATGGCGATGGCGTTCAGATAGCCGCGCACGCAGTCCTGCCGGCTCAAACCCGGCACCACGGCGGCGATTTCCGTGATGAACACCCGGGCGATGGCGTTGTAATGCGTGCCCGTCAGGCGGCGCGAACGGTCATCCGTTCCCGATGCGGCGTGGCCCAGGAGCCGGGCATAATGCCCGCCGCCGCGCGCTGGGTCGCGGCCCAGCGCGATGGTCGGGCGCAGCAAGGCATCGAGAATGGCCTCAAGCGTCGGTGTCCCTTTGGCATGAAGCGCCGCCAGCCGGTCGCGGCGTTCACCATTGATCGCGCCGGATCTGCGGGCCACGACGGCTTCATAAAGCGCCTCCTTCGAGCCAAAGTAATAATGGATCAGCGCGGCATTGGCCTGCGCGTGTTCAGCGATCGCACGGGTGGTCGCGCCGTGAAATCCCTTGTCAGCGAAAATGACCTCTGCGGCATCGAGGATCGCATCCGGCGCCTCGCCGCGTTCCAATCGTTGCTCGGCGGGACGGGCCAAGGACGAATCTCCCATTAATT
>CAJQNQ010000018.1 GCA_905479725.1 uncultured Paracoccaceae bacterium
CAGGATGGCAAGGGCAGGTTCCGCGCGCGCAACTTGTAGGAGCAACTATCGGGCAACCAGTCGAATTCCTCCAGCTTGTTGCGGGTCAGCCGGACGCAGTCGGGGACATGAAATTTCCGGTGGCGATAATCACTGCACCGCGCGTCCCGGAGATCGAGCAACTTGCAGGCGATATTGGTCATGTAAATCTGACCGTCGTCCTCGTCCTCGGCTTTCAGCAGGCAGCATTTGCCGCAGCCGTCGCACAATGCCTCCCATTCCTGGGGGGTCATCTTGGCAAGCGGGATCGATTCCCAGAAGCGCGGGCGAAGGGTCATGGGCGGAAACTGGGCGATTTCGCCCGGAAAGGGAAGGGACGTTGATGCGCGCGGGGCGGTTGGCGGTTTAACCCGCCGCGCTCAGGATCCCGCCGCGCTCAGGATCCGGCGCGCCTGGGCGCTGTCCTGGTCCATCTGCGCGATCAGCGCCTCGAGGCTGTCGAACCTCGCCTCGGGGCGCAGATATTCGACCAGCGCCACGGACAGATGGGCGTCGTAAAGATCGCCCTTGAAGTCGAAGATATGCACCTCGAAATTGGGCGTGTTGACGCCGAACATCGGGCGCACCCCCAACGAGGCGACGCCGTCATACAGCCCCTGATGGGGGCCGTTGCGCACCTGAACCTGCACGGCATAGACGCCAAGCCTGGGCAGATGCAGGCCGTCGACGGTCATGTTCGCGGTCGGATAGCCCAGGTCGCGGCCCCGCTTCGCGCCGTGCAGCACCTTGCCGTCGATGCGGTGGCGGTGGCCCAGCATGTCGGCGGCATCGGCGACGCGCCCTTCGGTCAGCGCCGTGCGGATCGCGGTCGAGGAAAAGGCGCCGTCCGCCTTGCCCACCAGCGGCATCACGGTCACATCGAAGCCGAACCGCTGCCCGAACTCTTGCAGGGTTTGCGCGGTGCCCTGGCGGCCCTTGCCGAAATGGAAATCCGCCCCGACGACGACATGCGACACCCCAAGCCCTTCGGCCAGCACGTCGCGCGCGAACGCCTCGGCGCCCAGCCCGGCAAGGGCCGGGATGAAGGGCAGCTCAAACAGCACGTCGACCCCCAGCCGTTCCAGCCGGTTGGCCCGGGCCTCGGCGTTCATCAGGCGAAACGGGGGGGCGTCCGGCGCGAACACCTCACGCGGGTGGGGCTCGAATGTCACGACGCCCAGCGGGGCGTCAGGGCGGCGCGCGGCGTCGATCACGCTGTGATGGCCGCGGTGCACGCCGTCGAAATTGCCCATGGCGACCGACGCGCCGCGCAGCGCATCCGATAGCCCGGTCCAGTTGGTGACTGTCTTCATCCTGCCCGTGTCCACACTCTGCGAGGGTCCCCGCGAAAGCGGAGCGCCCCGCCCGGTGACGGGGTCAGTCGAACTTGCGGCTGGGCGCCAGAACCAGCGCGTCGCCTTTCAGGACGGAGGTATTGCCTACCCGGCAGCGACAATCAAGGGCCACGCGGCGCTTGGCGTAGTCGATGTCGGTGACCGTCACCTCGGCGGTGACCTGATCGCCCGGGCGCACGGGGGCCAGGAATTTCAGGTTCTGGCTCATGTAGATGGTGCCATGCCCGGGCAGTTGTTCGCCGATGATCGCCGAGACCAGGCCGGCGGTCAGCATCCCATGCGCGATGCGCCCCTCGAAGATCGTGTCCTGGGCATAGGCGTCGTCCAGATGCACCGGGTTGCGGTCGGTCGAGATCTCGGCGAACAGTTCGATATCGCGGTCGGTGATGGTTTTCGACAGATCGCGCATCATGCCAATTTCCAGGTCTTCGATGCAGATGGTTCCGCGCGGCAGGTTGTCATGGGGGCGGGCGTCAAGCATGGCTGGTTTTCCGGTCTGGGGGCCCATGGGCAGGGGACTCGTTTCCTTGTTACTGCGGTGCAGCGTAACCGAAAGAGTCGGCTGTTGCAATATGGTTGCGCAACATAGATGCAAAAAATGCAAGAATGTCGCAACTTAATTACTCGGACGCTTTCCGGCCCCGCCGCAAGCCGGGCCGGGGCCGGTCAGGCTCACAATCTGCTTTTCCCCGGGCGCCGGGCGCAGTAAAGGGGGCACAGAAAAGTGGGTGCATTCCGCCACGCCAAGCGACCGGAGGCCGTCATGAAAGCCGCTGTCATCACCTTCCCGGGCTCCAACTGCGACCGCGATCTTGCGGTCGCGTTCGAAGCCGCCGGCGCCAGCGTGACCCGCGTCTGGCACAAGGATGCCGCGCTGCCCGAAGGCACGGACATCGTCGGGCTTCCCGGCGGGTTTTCCTTTGGCGATTATCTGCGCTGCGGCGCAATTGCCGCGCGCTCGCCCATTGCCCGTGCCGTGGCCGCCCATGCGCAGCGGGGCGGCTATGTTCTGGGCATCTGCAACGGGTTTCAGGTTTTGCTGGAAACCGGTATGCTGCCCGGGGCGCTGATGCGCAATGCGGGGCTGAAATTCATCTGCAAACCCGTTGTGCTGGATGTGGCGACCAGCGACAGCGCCTTCACCGGCGGCTACCAGTCCGGCGCGCGCCTCACCGTGCCGATTGCCCATCATGACGGCAACTACCAGGCCGATGCCGCGACCCTGGGCGCGCTGCGGGATCAGGACCGGATCGCGTTTCGCTATGGCGACAATCCCAACGGCTCGCGCGATGACATTGCCGGGATCCTGTCGGAAAATCGCCGGGTGCTGGGCATGATGCCGCATCCCGAACGGGCGATCAGCGCCGCGCAGGGCGGCACCGATGGCGCGGCGCTGTTTGGCGGGCTGATGGCGTCCCTGGCGACCGCTTGACGGCGTCCGGCGCTGTAAAATCCTCCGGTCTGCCTTGTGGCCCTGCGGCGGCGCGGATGGGCGTTTTGACGCCGACAAGCCGGGCGCGCATGGGGCGGCGCCTTGAGCCCCACGACGGCGGGGCATAGATTGGCGCCATGATCGATGAACCGGTTCCAGCTTCCGTGGGCGCCTTGCGCTCGGGCATGCCCGCATGGGGCAAGGCCGTCGTGGGACTGTTGCTGGTGATCGCGGCGGCGGTCGTCTGGGTGCTGGATGACTGGCTCAGCGCGTCCTTCACCGAAACCACGCGCAACCGCGCCGAGCTTCGGCTGGTGCTGTATGCCGGCAATATCGAGGCCGAACTGCAACGCACGCAGGTGGTGCCGATCCTGCTGGCGCGCGATCCCCTGCTGCGCGACGCGCTGGAAAACGGCAATTACACATCGGTCACGCAATTGCTGATCGGATTGCAGGATGATGTCGGCGCGGCGTCGATCGAGCTTCTGGATATCTCGGGGCGCGTGGTGGGGGCGACCGATCGGGTCCGGCTGGGGATGATGCGATCCAGCGACACGCTGTTCGTGGATGCGCGGCGCGCCAACGATACGATCTTTGCCGTGCAAGCGCGCGATTCGGGCGGGTTTGGCTTCTTCTACGCGCGCACCATCCGGGCGGGACCGCAGAACATCCTGGGCGTGGTGATCGTCGAGGTCGATCTTGCCAGGCTGGAACGCGCCTGGTCTGGCTTTGCCGACGCGGTGGTGTTGCTCGACAGCGAGGGGCGCATCATCCTGTCGACCGAGCCGCGCTGGCGCGGGCGCAGCGAGGCCGAGGCGCTGAGCCTGCACGGCGCACCCTCGGCGATCGAGCGCGCGCTGCGCTATACCGCCGATCTGGCGGGACGGGGGCCGGACACGTTCCTGTCTTCGGAAGCGGTCTTGCGGTCCGAGGCGCGTGTGCGCCATCGCGGCTGGCGGCTTGTCAGCTACACCACCTATGACGGTGTGCGCGAAAAGGTGAACGGCGTTCTGGCGCTGGTCATCATGGGCTTTGCGCTGCTGCTGGCGGCGGTGTTCTATCTGTTCTCCCGCCGGGCCTGGTCCCAGTCGGCGGTGTTCGAAAGGGAATCGGTGGAACTGCGGCAGTTGAACCTGCGCCTGCAACGCGAAGTCGCGGCGCGCGAGAAGGTGCAGCAAGAGCTCAGCGTGGCCGAACAGACCCTTGTGCAATCGTCCAAGCTGGCCGTTCTGGGCGAGATGTCGGCGGCGGTCAGCCACGAGCTGAACCAGCCGCTGGCGGCGATGAAGACCTATCTTGCCGGTGCGCGGCTGCTGCTGAACCGGCGCCGGGGCGAAGAGGCACTGGTGTCCTTTCAGCGCATCGACGACCTGATCGACCGGATGGGGGCGATCACCCGGCAACTGAAAAGCTTCGCCCGCAAGGGGGGCGATGCCTTCGCGCCGCTGGATTTGCGCGACTGCGTGACCGAGGCCCTGGCGATGATGGAACCGCGCCTGCGCGAACGGCGCGTGCTGGTGGTGCGCACCCTGCCCAAGGAACCGGTGATGGTGATGGGCGATTCGCTGCGCCTGGAGCAGGTGCTGATCAACCTGATGCGCAACGCGGTCGACGCCACGCAGGCGGTGAACGCGCCGCAGATCGACATCGTGTTGACCCAGGGCGACACGGTGACCCTGACAATCCGTGACAATGGCAGCGGCATCGCCGATATCGATCATGTGTTCGAACCCTTTCACACCACCAAGACGGCGGGCGAGGGGGTTGGCCTGGGGCTTGCCATCTCGTCGGGGATCGTGGCCGATCACGGCGGTCGGCTGACCGCCCTGAACCTGCCCGACGGCGGCGCCGCGTTTGAGATGGCGCTGCCGCTTCTGGCGCGCGACACAGATCCCGCAAGCGTGACCCCGGCCAGGCTTTCGGCCTGAAAAAGACGCGGTTTCAATGCCCACACCAAGGAACGCCAACATGACCGAGAGCAATTCGCCGACCCTGCGCAACCCGGCCCGGATCGTGGTTGTCGATGACGAGCAGGACATGCGCGCCTCGATCAGCCAGTGGCTGTCGCTGTCCGGGTTCGCCCCTGAAACCTATGCCAGCGCCGAGGAGGCGCTGGGCGCCCTGAACCCCGATTTCGCCGGCATTGTGGTCACCGATATCCGGATGCCCGGCATGGATGGCATGGCTTTCCTGAAACGGCTGATGGGGATGGATGCAAGCCTGCCGGTGATCCTGATTACCGGGCATGGCGATGTGCCCATGGCGGTCGAGGCGATGCGGCTGGGCGCCTATGATTTCCTGGAAAAACCCTTTGACCCCGAACGCATGACCGAACTGGCGCGCAATGCGCTGAAAGCACGCGGCCTGGCGCTGGAAAACCGGGCGCTGCGCCAGGAACTGGCGGATGGCAGCACGCTGATGCGGCGGCTTGTCGGGGCCTCGGCCGACATGGTGCGCCTGCGCGAGGACATTCTGGATTACGGCCAGGCCGACGGGCATGTGCTGATCGACGGCGAAACCGGCACCGGCAAGACCCTGGTGGCGCACGCCCTGCACGCGGTCGGCCCGCGCGCCGGCAAACGCTTCGTGTCGGTTTCGTGCTTTGGTCAGAGCGACGACCAGATGGCTGCCCGGCTGTTCGGTCCGGTGGAGTCCGGCGGCCTGCCATTGGTCGAAGAGGCGCGCGGCGGCACCTTGTGCCTGGAGGATGTCGAGGCCCTGAGCCCGGCGATGCAGGGCCGCCTGTTGAGCTTCATCAACGGCCAGGCGTCACCGCCCGAGACGCGCATCGTCGCGGTCTGCAACGAGCACGCGCCGGGGCGCACACTGGAGGATCTGTTGCGCCCGGATCTGTATTACCGCCTGGCCGCCATGAAACTGACCCTGCCGCCGCTGCGCGCGCGCGGCGAGGATATTCTGGCCCTGTTCCAGAGCTACGCGGAAAACCATGCCGAGGAATACGGCTGCCCGGCGCCCGACCTTTCTGCCCAGGATGCCGCCTATCTGTTGCAGGCGCCCTGGCCCGGCAATATC
>CAJQNQ010000019.1 GCA_905479725.1 uncultured Paracoccaceae bacterium
GGTCGATCAGAGCAAAGCATTTGCGGATCGCGGTCAGCATCCCCAGCGACAGCACATCCACCTTCAGGATCCCCAGCGCGTCGATATCATCCTTGTCCCACTCAATGACCGTGCGCCCCTCCATCGCCGCGTTCTCGATCGGGCACAGCTCATCCAGCCGGCCCTTGGTGATGACGAAGCCGCCGACATGTTGGCTCAGGTGGCGCGGAAAGCCGATGATCTCGGCGATCAGATACAGGGTCTGCGCCAGCCGCCGGTCATGCGGGTTCAGGCCCAGCTCGGCCAGCGCCGCGGGCCCCGGCGGGTGCGAGGTCCAGCCCCAGCTGGTGCCCGAAAGCGAGGCGATCAGATCCTCGGACAGGCCCATCACCTTGCCCACCTCGCGGATCGCGGCACGAGAGCGGAAATGGATCACCGTGGCGGTCAGGCCGGCGCGGTGGCGGCCATAGGTGTCATAGATGTGCTGGATCACCTCTTCGCGGCGTTCATGCTCAAAATCCACGTCGATATCGGGCGGCTCGCCGCGCGCCTCCGACATGAAACGCTCGAACACCATGCTGATCGTGTCGGGGGCAACCTCGGTGATGCCCAGCGCGTAGCAGATCACCGAATTCGCCGCCGAGCCCCGGCCTTGACACAGAATGCCCCGGCTGCGGGCGAAATCGACGATATCGCTGACGGTCAGAAAGTAGGCGGCGAAATTCAGCGCCTTGATGATGCGCAACTCCTTTTCCACCTTGCCCAACGTGTCGGCGGGCACACCGTGCGGAAACCGCTTGCGCAGGCCCTGCGCGGTCAACCGCTCCAGGCGTTTCTGGGGGGGCTCGCCATCGGTGACCTCGTCTGGGTATTCATAGCTCAATTCATCCAGCGAAAAGGCGCAGCGCGCGGCGATTTCCAGCGTGCGGCGGATCGCGCCGGGATGATCGCGAAACAGCCGCGCCATGTCGGCGGGGGCTTTCAGGCGGCGCTCGGCATTGGGCAGGGCGCGGCGGCCGATCTCGTCTATCGTCACGCCCTCGCGGATGCAGGTCAGCACATCGGCCAGACGGCGGCGGCGGGCGTGATGCATCAGCACATCGCCCACCGCGACCATCGGCACGGCGCTGCGCTGGGCCGTGTCCGCGGCGGCCCGCAACCGGGCGGTATCACGCCCGTCATAACCGGGGGCGGCCCCAAGAAACACATGGCCGGGGAACCGCCGCGCCATGTCGCGCAACAGGGCGTCCGGCGGCGGATGGCGCAACGGATCCGGCGGCAGGGCGATCAGGATCATCCCCTCGGCTCCGGCCTGCACATCCGCCAGCGTCAGGGCGCAATGCCCCTTGGTGGTGCGCCGCTTGCCAAGGGACAGCAATCGCGACAGGCGGGCATAGGCGGCGCGGCCGGTCGGCAGGGCCAGCCAGTCGATGGCGCTGTCCTCCAACACCAGCCGGGTGCCGATGATCAACCGGGGCAGGCGGGGCGGGGCCTGAACCCCATCACCGCCGCGCGTCTGGCGGCTTGACGGATCGTGCACGCTCTGACCACGAATGCTGACGGTGCCATCGGCCCCGCTCAGCCCCTCGTCCAGTGCCCGCCGGATCTCGCGCAGCGCGGAATGCGCCCGGACGACACCCGCCAGCGAATTGCGGTCGGTGATCGCAAGGCCCGAAATCCCCAACTCAGCCGCTCGCGCCACCAGTTCCTCGGGATGCGATGCCCCGGTCAAAAAGGTGAAATTCGTGGTCACACACAGCTCGGCATACCCCTTGGGGACATCCTGCCCTTCACCACCGCCTCCGCCAGCGCCGGTCACCGCCAAACCCCAGAACCTTCATCTTGCCACAAATACTCAAACCCGGAACCCGTCCCGCGTGTGCCGATGAACAGCGCGGCCAACGCCCTTCGAAGGGCGTTGCACGGCGCTTGCAAGCGCCGTATCCGCCCCCCGGCCAGAGGCCCTCGCCGGATCAGGGCAGAGCGCCGCGCGCGCGCCGGCGCGCGGGGAAGGGTTTTCGAAAACCCTTCCTGCCTCCCCGCCGGGCCGCTCATGCGAATTCTCCCTGCACGGCCCAGCCGGGCTCCTTCGGTGTGAAAAAGGCCCACAGGCGGGGGCCCTCGGCGGTGTCCAGCCGCCAGTAATCGCGCACTCCGCTGCGCCAAAGCGGGTCATCCAGCCACCATTCGGGTGTCAGCCGCTCGGGGCCGGTGGCGCGCGCCACGGTCAGGGCGCGGCGCCGCCAGCGCAGGACACGCGGGGGGGACGGGGCGCGCGGGCCGGGCAGCGGCTCGGGCGGAAACAGGATCAGCGGGCGCTCGGCCCGGCTCGGGCGCCCGCTGCGCCAGGCCCTTTCGCCCGGCGCCTGGGTGAAAGCCGCAGCGGCCACCTGAAAGCCACGTTCGGGAATGTGACTGTCGGCGGGCAGGAAGCGGGTCAACGCCTCCAGCCCCAGCCGGTTGCCCAGCCGGGTCATCAGGTCGGCCAGGTCATCGCTGCCAGACATCCGGGCCCCTGTCATCTGCGCCCCCGCCATTGCCCCCCCGGTCAGCTGCGCGGGCGGCAGGGCTTCGGTCAGAGGCGCGGTCAGGCGCAGGGCGTCGAAGCCGAACCCGGCGTCCAGCGCGTCGATGGCGGGTTCGAACAGCCGGGCCATGGCGGCGGCGTCGCGCATCGGACGGGCCAGCACGATCTCGGCCTCGGTCCGGCTGTTGTCGGCGCGTTGCAGGTCCAGCCGCAGGCGGCGCGCCCCCCGGTCGCGGGCCGCCAGCAGGGCGCAGAGCCGCGCCAGCAGGCGCTGAAGCCCGGCCATCACATCGGCGCTCAGGCCGATCGGTTCGGGCAAGGTCAGGCGGATGGCAAAGACCGGATCGTCGGCGGGCGGCGAGACGGGCTCTGACACCGCCCCCACCGCCTGATCCAGCCGCAGCATCAGCGCATCGCCAAAGCGCCGGGCCAGCGTGGCGCGGGGCGCGCGCGACAGGTCGCGCACCTGCCGCAGCCCCAGCCGGGCCAGCCCGGCGCAGGTGTCAGGCGGCAGGCGCAGCGCGGCAACGGGCAGCGTGGCGATCGCCGCGCGGGCATCGCTGGCCCGGATCAACGGATCCGCCCCGAATCGCGCCAGCCCCCAGGCCGCGCCGCGCGTGGGGGCGATGGCGATGCGCGCCTCGAACCCCATGGCCGCCAGACGGACGCGCAGATCCTCGGCCAGCACCTGTTCACCGCCCATCAGATGCGCGGCGCCCGAAATGTCCAGCAACAGCCCGTCTGCGCCATCGACCGCCGCCCAGGGGGCGTAGCGCATCGCCCAGCGACGCAGGGCAACCAGCGCGCGGACCTGTGCGTGCGGATCGTGCGGGCGGGTCAGCAGCGCGGGATGCAGCGCGCGGGCCTCGGACAGGGCCTGACCCCGGCTGAGACCCTGCCCCTGCGCTGCCGGATTCAGGCAGGCCAGCACATCGCCGCGCCCCTGCCGTGCCACCATTGCAAAAGGCCCTGTTTCCCCCCCCATCCGGCGCAGCGCCAGTTCGCTGGCCAGCCGGGGCAGATACAGGGACAACACCCGCCGTTCCATGCTGGCCCCATCATGTTCCTGATTTGTTCACATTTAGCGCGACATGATCCCAGAGTCGAGTCGGCATCAAGACGTTGAGGGGGGGCGGGCCTTGGGGGCATCGAGCCCCCGCGGCCCGCCGGGAGGTTTCACCTCCCGCGGCGCTGCGCGCCTTCCCTCCAGAGTATTTTGGGCAAGATGAAGGGGGGCAGGTTTTTTACCGACCTTGGGCCTGGGCGCGGATGGTGCTGAGGCTGGCGCCGGGGGTCAGGGCCTCGGGGTCCAGGCGCAATTCGATGATCGCGACGGTGCCGGAGCTTTGCGCGCGGGCGAAGGCCGCGGCGAAGTCTTCGGTACGGGTGACGGTTTCGCCATGCCCGCCATAGGCCCGGGCAAGCGCGGCATAGTCGGGGTTGAACAGGTCGGTGCCCGAGACCCGCGCCGGGTAATGGCGCTCCTGGTGCATGCGGATCGTGCCGTAGCGCCCGTTATTGGCCAGGATGACGATGGGCGTGGCGCCGTATTGGCGGGCGGTGGACAGCTCATTCAGGGTCATCTGAAAGCAGCCGTCGCCGGCGAAACACAGCACGGTCTTGTCGGGGCATTCCAGGCTGGCGGCGATGGCGGCGGGAAAGCCGTAGCCCATGCTGCCGGAGGTGGGAGCGAGCTGGCCGGGATAGGCGCGGGGGCGGAAATAGCGGTGCATCCAGGCCGCATAATTGCCCGCGCCGTTGGTCGCGATGGCGTCCTCGGGCACCGTATCGACAGGAATTTCATCACCTGCTCAAGCTTCACCTCGCCGGGCGTTTCGCGGGGTTCGATCCAGGCGCGGTAATCGGCGTTGGCGGCGCGGGTCCAGGTGGACCAGTCGGGCAACCCTTGAGGAATGCTGGCGACGAGCGCCGACACCATGGCCGGGGCGGTGGCCTGAATGGCAATATCGGGGCGGAACACGCGGCCCGGTTCGTCGGCGTCGGCATGGATGTGGATCAGCGTCTTGCCCGGCGATGCCGGATCCATCAGCGTATAGCCATCGGTGGCGATGTCGCCCATGCGGGTGCCCAGAAGCAGCAGGCAATCGGCATCGCGCAGGCGCTGCGCCAGCGCCGGGTTCATGCCGACCCCCAAGTCGCCTGCGTAATGCGGGTGGCGGTTGTCGATCCGGTCCTGCCGGCGAAACGTCACCGTCACGGGCAGGCCACTGGCGGCGCTGACATCCGCCAGATCCTGCGCCGCCTGCG